>DATEOP010000119.1:0-5450 GCA_035274065.1 Burkholderiaceae bacterium | reverse complement strand
TTTCTTTTCGAGCGAAACGCGACGGGCGTACGAGTCGCGGGCTTATGAGCGCGAGTTTTTTGCTGAGCATCTGCGTCCGCACGATGACGTGGTTTCGCCGTACCTGCGGGAAGTGCTGCAGGCGTGTCGCTGCGGCGCGACTGACAGTGCCTGGTACGCGGAGCGGATCCAGAATCTGTACGCGAACCTCATCGCGGCCGACGACGAGCTGCATCGCAAAGCAATTGCTTTCGCGCCCGCCAGTTTGCCGACTAGGAGTGAGCTCCTCCGGCGCGTGCTGACTGCCACTGACTATCTGAACTCTAACTACATGAGCGCTGTATCGCTGGACGATATCGCCTCGGCCGCGCATCTTTCCAAATACCACCTGGCGCGTTTGTTCCGGCGGCTGCACGGCGTTTCACCAGCGGCGTACCTCCGCATGAAGCGAATCAGGGCCGCCGAGCGCCTGATCGAACGCTCTAATGCCGATCTCGCCGAGATTGCCGAGCGCTCCGGGTTCGGGTCTCGTTGGTCGCTGTTTCGCGAACTGCGCCGCCGCCGTGGCATGAGCGGTCAGCGTATTCGCGAGTCTTGGGTGAGCTTGAGAGCAGGTGCGCCTTCTCCGTCGATATGAAAATGATCGAACGTCTGTGCCTGATCGTTGGCGTCACGGACGCTTGCGTTGCCGAGCTTCGCGAGGCGTTCAGGTCGCACAACGTACGAGCTGTCGCTGTTAGTGACTCGCAGTCTGCAGCGAGGCTTTTCGACCAGATTCGGGTGGACGCGGTCGTGCTCAATGCGGACGCTTTCGGTAATGACGCGTTCGAAGCCTTGCGCACGCTGGTCGAACAACGATGCGCGCCGGTTGTCGTCGTCGCTACCGCGCGTGACGAGATTGACCAAATATTGGCGCTCGAGTTGGGCGCGGCGGATTTCATCGCCAAGCCCGCGTCGCCGCGCTTCATCATCGCCAAGGTGAAGCGATTGCTCGAAGGAAGTTCGGTCACGTCGAATCCGCTCGCGACGAGCGCCGAACTGGGCCAGGTGCATATGTCCGGCGATTTGACGACGCTCACAGTCGGTCAAGTCACTCTGCGCCTGACACGCGTGGAATTTGCAATGCTGCGATTGCTGCTGGTTCGCTATGGCCATGCGGTCAGTCGCGAAACAACCGCCAAGTTCATCGGGTCTGCGGGCAATGGTCGCGGCGGCGGACGCAGCATCGATGCCCTGGTGTCGCGGATCCGCTGTCGTCTGCGGGCAGCGGGCATTGAGGACGTGCATATCGAGAGTCAGCGAGGTACAGGCTATTACCTCGTGATCGACTCTTTGCCTCCCAAGGTCGCAAACGAGTTATCCGCGCTGGCGGCGTGAGACAAATGGCGTAATTGCCGGAGTTTGAGCGGCTCGGTACGTGGAGGGGTGCAGTACGATCCCCCGCTTCGCCTTCGAGCACGTACTGCCGCCTTGGCCGTATCTATCGGTTCTTCGCTTTACCCGATTCGATGACCCCGTCGGATCGCAAGCTATCGCCGGCCATCTTATTGGCTGCTCTCGGTGTCGCTTATGGCGACATCGGCACCAGCCCTCTGTACGCATTCAAGGAAAGTCTGGCCGGCGAGCATGGCGTTGGAGTGGGCGCCGATGCTGTCTATGGCGTGTTGTCGATGATCTTCTGGGCGATCACGCTGATCGTGTCGATCAAATACATGCTGTTGGTTCTGCGAGCCGACAACGACGGTGAAGGCGGGATTCTCGCATTGTTGGCGCTTGTGCTGCGACAGATCCCTGCTGCAGGCCGGGTTCGTCAGGCTGCAGTGGGCGCCGGTCTGCTCGGAGCCGCAATGTTTTTCGGAGAATGTGTGGTCACGCCGGCGATTTCGGTGCTATCCGCAGTTGAGGGTCTGCAAATCGTGTCGCCGGCGTTGGGGGCGTACGTCATGCCGCTGACGCTGATCGTGCTGACCGTGCTTTTTTTTCTGCAAAGTAAAGGTACGGCAACGGTCGGCCGTGCGTTCGGGCCGATCATGCTCGTCTGGTTTCTCTCTCTCGGTGGGCTAGGGCTGGTGCAGATTGTCAGCCATCCGCAGGTGCTGCTCGCGCTGGATCCGCTGTACGCGCTGCGTTATGCGGCGGCTGAGCCCGGCAAAACTTTTCTTGCCTTAGGCGCGGTATTTCTCGCGCTGACCGGAGTGGAAGCCTTGTACGCCGACATTGGGCACTTGGGCGCGCATCCGATTCGCACGGCATGGTTCTGGCTGGTTATGCCGTGCTTGATGTTGAATTACTTTGGTCAAGGCGCGCTGGTTTTATCCGACGCGAAAGCTTCGGCAAATCCTTTCTTTCTGCTGGCACCGAGCGAGCTGCAGTTACCGCTGGTATTGCTAGCCACTGCGGCGACCGTCATCGCATCGCAGGCAGTTATCTCTGGCGCGTTTTCGATTGCGAGCCAGGCGATCAAGCTTGGCTTTCTGCCACGCATGCAAACCGAGTACACCTCCGAAACCGAGGTAGGACAGATCTACATACCGATGGTCAATTTCATGTTGCTCATGGTTGTCATTGTTCTGGTGCTCGGATTCGGCAGCTCATCTAATCTGGCCGCTGCCTACGGACTGGCGGTCGCATCGACGATTGTTGTGACGACGATTGGCGTGAGCATCGTTGCGCGCTTCAAATGGGACTGGTCGCCGTGGCGCGTGCTCGCGACGTTCGTTCCGCTGCTGGCGATCGAGCTGACGTTCGTGGCTGCCAACAGCGCAAAAATTCCCAACGGCGGATGGTTCCCGATAACGTTTGCCGCGGTGTTGTACATCTTGTTCGCCACCTGGAAGCGTGGCCGCTCACTCGTCAATCGTCAGCTGAAGAAAAGTGGGATCGAGCTTGAACCGTTTCTAAAGAGTCTGTCGCTCTATCCGCCACAGCGTGTGGAAGGGACTGCGGTGTTCATGACGCTCGAGCTTGGCTATGTCCCGCATGCACTTCTGCACAACCTGAAGCACAACCGCGTGATGCACCAGCGCGTGGTGTTTCTGACGGCAATCAGCCGCACGGTTCCGCATGTGGATCCGGCCTACATGACCGAGATCCAGGATCTCGGGGACGGTTGTTACGCAGTCAAGGTCATGCTGGGATTCCAGGACCCATTTGACGTCACGTTCTTTCTCGGTGTGCTGACCCGGTATCACGATTTCGAATTGATTCCCGCGGAGACTTCGTTCTTTCTGTCGCGGCAAGCAGTCGTTCTAGGCGGAACCAGCACGATGTCGTCGTGGCGTCGCCGGCTGTTTGGATGGATGCTGCGCAACGCACAGCCGGCGTCCGATTTCTTCCGGATTCCGCCGAATCGCGCGATCGAGATCGGGACGCAGGTAGTGATTTAAAACCTCCAAGATCGCAGCAATGCAAGTAGAGCCGTTCCTAATCGAGCCGCAGCGTGCACGTGACAGAGCGCAGGTGATCGAGCTGCTGCACGAGGCGCAATTGATGGATCACGATTGGCGCAGTGGCCAGGCGGCGGTCGACTTCCTCGTGATGCGTGAAGCACATCAGGTCGTTGGCGCGATCGGCCTGCAACACGCCGGCGGCGCCGGCCTGCTGCGCTCGCTCGTCGTCTCCCCGGCGTTGCACAGGCAGGGCCGCGGAACCGCGCTCGTTGCTGCAGCGGAGCAGCTTGCAGTGCGTCGCGGGATGGACGACATGTACCTGCTGACGACGACGGTGCCGGCTTTTTTTGCGTTGCTCGACTACCTGCGCGTCGAGCGAGCAAGTGCTCCGCCTGCGGTTCAGCAGACCGTTCAGTTCTCGACGTTGTGCCCGGCGTCGGCTGTCTGCATGCATAAGCGGTTGCGCGTCACGCGTTGAGTTGCCGCTTTTGGTAGTACGTTGTGGTGCTCTGAGTAGCGGGGTCTGCGACGATGCTTTTCAATTGATTGCTTGGCGCAGTTCAGCGGTGTCATGCTGACCCAGGATGCCCCTGAAGGCAGGAGCAGGTATGGATAACACCGCAGCTCGAACATCGCACGCGCCCATCTGGATCGGGACGATCGTTGGTGCGCTGACAGGACTTGTCGGCGGGATAAGTTTTCTTGGCGCAGTGGTGTTGGGATTCTTGCTTGGTTATGTCTTGTACGCGCGCAATCTGAACCTCGCTGAGAGCGCGCAGTTACACAAGCGAATCGGTGCTCTGCTGGAGCGAGTCTCTCTGCTCGAGTATTCAGTCAAGCGTCTGCGTTCAGAGTCGCAGGCAGCACCTGAATTGCCGCCGGATGCGCCGGCCGATGTCGCGAGCTCTAGGCCGGTCGAAACCCATGCCGAAACTCCCATCGAGGTTGCATCGCGGGCGCCCGAGCGACAAGCTCCTATTCGGCCTGCAGTCACGCCTGCTGCTCCGCTTTCGGTGCAAACGCCGTGGACTCATCCAAACGCGGTGACACGCCCAGAGGTCGCAGCACGAAAAGAGAAGACGCCTTCGCCGCTCGACAAGGCGGTCGGTTCCGCGAAGGCGTGGCTGTTAGGCGGCAACACGGTTGCACGTGTCGGACTGCTAGTGCTTTTCATCGGAGTCGCGTTCTTACTTCGTTATGTTGCCGAACACACGCACATTCCGATCGAACTGCGGCTGGTCGGTGTTGCGCTCGGGGCCATTGCGTTGCTGATTGTCGGTTGGCGCCTGCGCCACAAGCTCCCGGGGTATGCCGTCACTTTGCAGGGTGGAGCGATAGGCATTCTGTATCTGACCGTTTTCGCCGCGCTACGTTTGTACGACCTGCTGCCTGCGGTGCCGGCGTTCGCGCTGCTGGCGGCACTCGCCGCGTTCTCGGGCGCCCTCGCCGTCGCGCAGAACGCGCGGGCACTGGCGTCACTCGGCGCGACCGGCGGTTTCCTCGCGCCGATTTTGGTGTCAAGCGGTTCAGGGCGCGTGGAACTGCTGTTGTCGTTCTACTTGCTGCTCAATCTCGGCGTGCTAGGCATCGCATGGTTCCGCGCGTGGCGGGAACTGAACTGGATCGGGTTTGCATTCACCTTCGGTGTTCTCGGAAGCTGGGTCGCGCAGCGCTACACCGTCGAGCAATATCAAATCGCGCAGGGATTTCTGATTGCCTTCTGGTTGCTCTTTCTGGTTGTGTCGCTGCTTTACGCGCTACGTCAGCCACAAGATCGGCGCGGCGTCTTCGATACGACGTTGATGTTTGCATTGCCGCTCGCAGCATTCGGCATCCAATCGCGGTTGACCGATGGGTTGCAACTGGCACTTGCCGCCACGGTGGGCGCTGCTGCGTATCTGGTGAGCTCTGCACTGTTAATGAAGCGTCGCGATGCTTCACTGCGGGTCCTGATGGAAGCCAATTTCGGCGTCGGTGTCGCGTTGTTGACGCTCGCGGTGCCGCTTGCCGCAAGTTCGCAATGGACTGCAGCGGCGTGGGCACTCGAAGGTCTGGCGCTGCTTTGGGTCGGATCACGACAGC
>DATEOP010000118.1:0-9823 GCA_035274065.1 Burkholderiaceae bacterium | reverse complement strand
CGCGGCGACAACGTGCGCTTTGACGGTTACGCACGCGTGACTCACGTTACGGACGCCACGGACTGGCGCGTCGAGTACCCGTTCGTCGTGCTGCATCCGGATAGTGAGGATGAAATTCCCGGCCTGGTTCGAAGCTGCATCGAGCTCGGTTTGACCATCATTCCGCGCGGCGGCGCAACGGGTTACACCGGGGGTGTGATCCCGCTGACCGCGTTATCGGCGGTGATCAATACCGAGAAACTCGAGAGCTTGTCCGAGGTGGAATCAGTGGTACTGCCCGGCCGCAGCGGGCCCGTGCCGACGATTATGTCGGGTGCAGGTGTCGTCACCCGACGCGTCGCGGAAGCTGCGGAGCGTGCCGGGTATGTTTTTGCAGTCGATCCCACGTCGGCGGATGCCTCGTGCGTCGGCGGCAACATCGCTATGAATGCCGGTGGGAAAAAAGCGGTGCTCTGGGGAACCGCTGTCGATAATCTGGCCTGGTGGCGGATGGTGGATCCTGAGGGTAATTGGCTCGAAGTCGAGCGCATCAATCACAACCTCGGCAAGATCCATGACGCATCCGAAGCGGTGTTCGAGCTGACTTACAAGGACGGCGCGCAGCCAGCGAATAGGGCAAAAGTCCTCCGCACCGAGCGACTTCAGCTTTCCGGTGCACAGTTTCGCAAGGTGGGTCTCGGCAAGGACGTCACCGATAAATTTCTGGGCGGCGTTCCAGGCGTGCAGAAGGAAGGCTGCGACGGGCTGATCACGTCGGCGCGTTGGATCGTTCACAAGATGCCACGGCACGTGCGCACTGTTTGTCTGGAATTCTTTGGCCAGGCGCACGAGGCCATTCCGTCGATCGTCGAGATCACGAACTATCTTGCGCAGCGTCCGGGCGGTGTATTGCTTGCCGGACTCGAGCATCTGGACGATCGCTATTTGCGCGCGGTCGGTTACACGACAAAGTCCAAGCGCGGCAATCTGCCGAAGATGGCGCTGTTTGGTGACATCGTTGGAGATGACGATGCGGCGGTTGCCCATGCTGCGTCCGAAGTGGTTCGGCTGGCCAACGCGAGGCACGGCGAAGGCTTCGTCGCGGTCAGCGCCGAGTCTCGCAAGAAATTCTGGCTCGATCGCGCGAAGACCGCGGCAATCTCCAAGCACACGAACGCTTTCAAACTAAATGAAGACGTCGTGATTCCGCTGCCGCGGATGGGCGATTACACCGCGTCCATCGAGCGCATCAATATCGAGCTTTCATTCGAGAACAAGCTCGAGCTGCTCGACGAGCTGAGCCGTTTCTTCGACAGTACGTTTCCGCTCGGCAAGACCGGTGATGCGGAGTTCGACCGCCTGCCACGCGACGAGATTCTGGGCGAGCGGTTGAGTGAAGCGCGCGAACTGCTCGCGGGCACGCAAGAGCGCTGGCGCTACTTGTTGAACCATCTCGACACACCGGTCGCTGCTGTCCGTCCGGAGCTATCACGACTGGGACTGACTCACCTGATCGGCGATCTCGACCGCCGCGTGTCGGCGAACAACGCGGTCAGCATCTTCGAGCTTTTACAGGACCACACGGTTCGCGCTTCGTGGAAAGTCGAAGTCCGAGCCCCACTGCATCGCATCTTTTCCGGCGACGCCTTCGCGCCAGTGCTGGCGGAGGCCGATGCGATTCACAAACGAGTGCTGAGAGGGCGCGTGTTCGTAGCGCTCCACATGCACGCGGGCGACGGCAACGTTCACACCAACATTCCTGTCAACTCCGACAACTACCTGATGCTGCAGAGAGCCAACCTTGCGGTGGCGCGCATCATGCAGATCGCGCGCGACCTTGGCGGCGTGATTTCGGGTGAGCACGGTATTGGAATCACCAAGCTTGAATTTCTGACCGTCGATGAAACAGCGGGTTTTCGCCGCTACAAGAACGCGATCGACCCCGAGGGGCGATTCAACAAGGGCAAGCTGATGCCGGGCGCCGACATGTCGAACGCCTACACGCCAAGCTTCGGTCTGATGGGCCACGAGTCGTTGATCATGCAGCAGAGCGACATTGCAAGCATTGCCGATGCGATCAAGGACTGCCTGCGCTGCGGCAAGTGCAAGCCGGTCTGTACGACGCACGTGCCGCGAGCGAACCTGCTGTATTCACCACGCGACAAGATCCTCGCCACCTCACTGTTGATCGAAGCGTTCCTGTACGAAGAGCAAACGCGGCGTGGCATCTCGATCCGTCACTGGGACGAATTTTCGGACGTAGCAGATCACTGCACGGTGTGTCACAAGTGCGAATCACCGTGTCCCGTCGATATCGACTTTGGCGATGTCAGCATGGCAATGCGCGACCTGCTGCGCCGAATGGGCAAGAAAAAATTTAACGCGGGCGCGTGGGCTTCGATGTTTTTCCTGAACGCGACCAATCCGCAAACGATCAAGGTCGTTCGCACCGTGCTGCTCGAATGGGGATTCAGGCTGCAGCGCTTCGGCAATCAGTTTTTCAGGCCGGCCGCAGCGCTGCAGGTGCGCCACCCGCCGTCGACGACCGGCGGCCGGCCCAAGATGACCGAGCAGGTGGTGCACTTCATCAACAAGAAGATGCCCGGAAACCTGCCGAAGAAAACAGCGCGTGCGCTGCTCGATATCGAGGATCCGCGCTATGTGCCGATCATTCGCGATCCGCAAAAAACGACCAGCGAGACCGAAGCCGTGTTCTACTTTCCCGGTTGCGGCTCCGAGCGATTGTTCTCTCAGGTAGGTTTGGCGACTCAGGCGATGCTGTGGCATGCCGGTGTGCAGACCGTGTTGCCGCCGGGCTATCTGTGCTGCGGCTATCCGCAACGCGGCGCCGGTCAGTTCGACAAGGCCGAGAAAATCATTACAGACAATCGCGTCCTGTTTCACCGAGTTGCAAACACGCTGAATTACCTTGACATCAAGACCGTGGTCGTCAGTTGCGGCACGTGCTACGACCAGCTGCAGGGGTACAAGTTTGAGGAAATTTTTCCCGACTCCCGCATCATCGACATCCACGAATACCTGTTGGAAAAGAACGTCCGCATCGATGGCATCAGTGGAGTGCGATACATGTATCACGACCCGTGCCATACGCCGATGAAGCTGCAGGCACCGCTGAAGACCGTCAACGCGCTGGTCAGGACAATCGACAACGTCGCGATCGAGAACAACGACCGCTGTTGCGGGGAATCGGGAACGTTTGCAATCGCGCGTCCCGACGTTGCCACGCAGGTGCGCTTCCGCAAAGAGCGCGAGGTCCGAGCCGGCGCCGATAAGCTGCGCGCTGATGGCTTTGACGGCGAAATCAAAGTGCTGACGTCTTGCCCGTCCTGCCTGCAGGGCTTGAAGCGTTACAACCACGATGCCGACATCGACGCCGACTACATCGTCGTTGAAATGGCGCGGCATGTGCTCGGCGTTGACTGGCTTCCAGAATACGTCGAACGCGCCAATCACGGTGGCATCGAGCGCGTGCTGGTTTAGCCATGAAATTGGCCGACTGCGAGCTATGCAAAAGCGAAGGCGGTGCTCTGGTGATCGCCAATGAATGGCTGCGTGTGATGCTTGTCGACGAGCACAACTACCCGGGCTATGTCCGCGTCGTCTGGAACGAGCACGTACGCGAAATGACCGAACTCAGTGACAGCGAACGCCAGCGCCTAATGAGAACGGTGTTCGCTGTCGAATTGGCGCAACGTGAAGTGCTTGCGCCGTTAAAGATCAACCTGGCCAGCCTGGGCAACATGACGCCGCATCTGCATTGGCACGTGATCGCCCGCTTCGCCGATGACCTGCATTTCCCGCAACCAGTCTGGGGTGCGCCGCAGCGCACGCCCGACGACCAAACACTGCAAACGCGCCGGGGGCTAGTTCACCGGCTGCGCGAGGTGATCGCGGAAAAGGTCTCGCGCATCACCTAGGCGCGCTGTTTTGTTAATCATCACCGCCGAAAATACCCAGCAGAGCAAGCAAGCTCTGGAACACGTTGTACAGGCTTAGGTAGACGCCCAGCGTTGCCGTGATGTAGTTCGTCTCCTCGCCGTCGCGCACTCGCTTCAGGTCATACAGAATGAACGCGGTGAAGATGCCAACCGCGAGCACCATCAGCGTCAGCATCAACGCGCTGGACTGGATGAAGAAATTGGCGAGCATCCCGACGAACACCATGATCGCGCCGACGAACAGCCACTTGCCCATCGTCGACAAGTCACGCTTGATAACCGTCGACAATGCCGCCATGCCGAAGAAGACCGCGCCGGTCCCGGCAAACGCCACCATGATCAAACTCGCGCCGTTCGACAGGCCGAGGACGGCGCCGAGCAGGCGCGAAAGCATCAGGCCCATGAAAAAAGTGAACGCCAGTAACACGGGAACACCGAGTGCGGAGTTCTTCGTTCTCTCAACGGCGAACATCAGACCAAAGGCTCCGGCAAGAAAAACGATCAGGCTGAGACCAGGCGAGAGCGATCGCACGATCCCGGTTGACACGCCGATCCACGCACCAAGGACGGTGGGAACCATCGACAGCGCCAGCAGCCAATAGGTGTTGCGTAGTACTCGGTTGCGCTCGACAACGAGCACATCGGAATGACTATAGCCAGACGTTTGCAGGCTGGGATTCATAGGTTCTCCATAAGGACAGGTAAAGAAAGCGCGTAGCAGTTTAGCTTGCGGCTACTGCGCCCGGGCAATCAACCGACTGGTCGCAAATACCTAATAACTATTACGTTTTCCTATTGGCCAATTGCCGAATCCGTGCCGCCACTTTTCGCCTGACTGGCGCGCTCGCGCAGCTTTTGAACTTCCTTTTCGCTGAGGACACGAAAGCGCTCCGGCTGGATTTGGCGAGCGACCCGCTCAGGCTCACGACCACTTTCGCCGACGCGTCCAAAGGCACCCTGCTGCCACGCAAACAGCGCCAGGTTAAGCAGCACCAGAATTAGGAAGGCCAGCTTCATGCTTCGTTTACATCCCACTGAGCGCGCAGCGCAAGCCCACGCAAAACCAGATTATGTTCGATGTCGACCTGCACCGACAGCCGTGCCGATAGCGCGTGTGCATATCCGCCGGTAAGAATCAGGCGCGGTTCAGCGACCATCCGCACTGCCAATCGATGCCAGATTCGACACACGAGACCCGCCTGCGCGTCAAGCACGCCGGTGATGATCGCCGCATCAGTGTTGTCGGGAAACTCTGCGGCATTCGCGGAGAAGTCGGCGTCGACAGACGGCAAGCCTGCCGTTCGCAACGCCAGCGATTCGAGCATCAAGCGCACGCCGGGCGCTATCACGCCACCGATGAATTTGCCTGAAAATTTAGATCGCGCTGCGTTATCTTCTTCTGCATCGACGCAATCGACAGTCGTCGCCGTTCCGGCGTTGACGACGACGAGCGACTTAGTCATGCCTTCCATATTCATTGCAGAGCAGGCACCCAGCAGGCAATGCCAGCGATCTGCGCCGAGCTGCAGTGGATTGCGATATCCGTTGATAAGCTCGATAGGTCCATCGAATTTTTCCTGCGAGCGCACCCACCGAACGGGTTCCAACTGCAGCATTTGCGCCGCATCTTCGACGGCAGCGACGGCCTGCGCGCCGGCGACACTACAGCCTATTACCGCTGTGCCGCGCGCCACAGTGTTTCGCCACTGATCGACAAGCAGCATGGTGATGCCGTCGATGCCTAGGTGGAGCTGCCTTCGCGGTGTGTCCAGTTGACCGTCGGCCTGTATCTGCGCCCACTTGATCGCTGAGTTGCCGACGTCGACCAGAAGAGTCATCGGCGTATCGACACATCACCCACATTGAGTGCGTGGCGTTGCCCGCCGGCATCGATAACCAGGCGGCCTTGATGATCGACTTCGATCAGGTGCCCACGGAGTGGTGGCGCGCCGGTAGCGACGTTCTGCACATCGACAACTTCTCCGCGCGATTCGAGCATCTGGTTGTAGCGCTCACGAAACGGCTCAAACCCCCTTGCGATGAATTGCGAAGCCGCGCGGCAGATCGCGCCACCCAACCGTCCGATCCACTGCTCGCGCAATTCGCCCTTAACGCCAGGCAGTTGATCGAGCGCCGTCGCCGGCTGGCCGATGCTGCGCCGCATCCGATCGTCCAGACGTACGTTAACGCCGACGCCAACCACGAGCGTTTGCCGCGCACTCCTGTCCGATACCAGTTCGGTCAAAATTCCTCCCAGCTTGCAACCTTCGACCCGAATGTCGTTCGGCCACTTCAACTGCACGGCGACGCCGCGCTCGACCAAGGTCTCGGCAAGTGCAACTCCGCAGGCGAGTGTGACCGCTGGCAGCGATTGCGAAGACGATGAAAGCGGAATTGCAACGCTAAACAGTAACGCGTCGCCCGCGGCGGCACGCCATGGCCGCTTGCCACGACCACGGCCAGCGTGTTGAAAATCAGCGGCACGCAGCAGCAATTGACTTGGCTGTTGCGCCCTCGCGCGAGTAGCTAGATCTTCGTTGGTCGACACCGTGGAGGCCACTGCTTCTACAAGGCATGCTTGGCGCCACTCCGGGCCGAGTGCCTCAATGATCGCTGACGCGGAAAGCGGCGCCGGTTGATCCAACGGCCGCATGGAATTGAGCGCTGCAACCAAACGATTGTCTCCAGATCCGGTCTGCCGAACGGACAGTCAAATTTAACATCGGCGCCTGTCATTACGCGTGGTTGTCAGCTTCTGCGTATGCATTCGACAATGAGCCAATGACGCCTTCGCAATTCACCGGCAAACCCTGGCATTCGCGGCATTCGCCGCTGGCACGCGCCGCTTGCGTAACTTATGCGCTGTTGCTTGTTTACTCCGGGCTAGCGCCGTGGACTGGATGGCGCGACCTCGGCTTAAATCCGTTTGCTTATTTGGCAGCGCCGATTCCGACGCATGTCACCAACTTCGACCTAGTCGTCAACGTGCTCGCGTACCTGCCGTTCGGTGCGTTGCTGGTGTTTGCACTCCATCCAACCAAACGCGGGCTGACGGCGGTCGTGATTGCGATGTCAGTCGCGTTCGTGGTCGCCGCATTCATCGAGGCCGGGCAAAGCTTTCTGCAGACTCGTATTCCATCGAACCTCGACCTGTTGACCAACACGGCAGGCGCAACGTTGGGAGCGCTGGCCGCGGCACCGTTTGCATCAAACCTTATCGACCGCGGACGATTAGCCGACTGGCGGCTTCGCTGGTTCGAGCGCGACGCATCGCTGTTGTTGCTTCTGATAGCAGCCTGGCCGATTGCGCAGATATATCCCGAGCCGATGTTATTTGGCAACGGCAACATCAGCGAGGCGCTGAGCTCACTGGTGACTGCGCTGGGTGCGATATTGCCGATCGATAATGCGGTATTTGTAATCACTGAGTTTGCCGATTCATTCGAAGTGGCGGAATTCGTACTGGCCGAAGCGTTCGTCGTCGCGGCAGCGATTCTTGCGGTAGGCCTGGCGTTCGCTTCGACGATGCGGCCCAACGCGCCCAGGGTGAAGCTGCTGTTGGCACTGCTGGTGATCGCGCTGCTTTCGAAGACGCTTGCTCACGCAGTGGCGTTCGGTCCCGACCGTGCCCTGGCATGGCTCACACCCGGTGCGTATGGTGGGCTGGCGCTTGGCCTTCTGTCGTTACTACCTGCGAGCGCCGCCCCGCGCGCGTGGTCTGCGCGCTTCGCAATGCTGGCACTTATCGCTCTTGTCGTCGCCGTCAGTCTGGTGCCCGAAAATCCTTATTACGTCGATGCGATCAGCGCCTGGCGCCAGGGCAAGCTGCTGAACTTCAATGCACTAGCGCATTGGCTTTCCGTGCTGTGGCCCTACGCGCTGGCGTTTGGACTTGCCATTGCATTGATGCCAAACGCTGGCTCGCGCGGCGCATCACCTGCCTCCCTATAATTGCGCATGAGCTATTACCAGCGTCACGTGTTCTTCTGTCTAAACAAGCGCGACGACGGTTCGGCGTGTTGCGCCAACCATAACGCCGAGCAAATGCAGAAGCACGCCAAATCGCGCATCAAGGCGCTTGATCTGAACGGTCGCGGAAAGATTCGCATCAACAAGTCCGGGTGCCTGGACCGCTGCCAGGAAGGTCCCTGCGTGGTCGTCTATCCCGAAGGTGTTTGGTATACCTACGTCGACGCGCACGACATCGACGAGATCGTCGACCGCCACCTTGTCAAAGGCGAAGTCGTCGAGCGCCTTCGCATTTAGTACCGCCTTAGGAAACCGATGCCGGCGTCGATCCAGAAATTGCTGATCGACGGGCCCCACGGTGCTATTGAGCTTGCACTCGATTGGCCTGCGCAGGTGTCAGGCGCGCCACTGGGCTCCGTGCAGGGGATTGCCTACATCGGCCATCCACACCCGCTGTATGGCGGCACGCTCGACAACAAGGTCGTTGCCACCGCCGCGCGCTCATTCGCAAGCCTGGGCTGGCTCGCGGTGCGCATTAACTTCCGCGGTGTCGGGAAATCCGCCGGTAAGCACGATGAGGGCAACGGTGAAACCGAAGACTTCTTGTACCTGATCGACACCGTTCCCACGTTGCCGGCAGTCGCCTCCCGGCTTTCTACGTCACTGCCGGTCGCCGTCGCCGGCTTTTCGTTTGGCAGCTTTGTCGCGGCCAAGGCTGCTCATGCGCTTTCGATGGCCAATCGGACAGTGAGCTATGTAGTGCTGATCGGGGCGGCGGCGGGCAAATGGGCAATGCCAACAGTAGCCCCAGATACGCTAATCATTCACGGTGAGCTGGATGAAACGATTCCCCTTGTTGACGTGCTCAATTGGGCGCGACCACAGGAGTTGCCGGTCGTTGTCATTCCCGGCGCAGACCACTTTTTCCACCGCCGTCTGGGGCTACTAAAGCGCCTGATAAATGCGCATATTCTCGGCATGCGGGCAATTGACGCGACCCTGCAAAGTGATTAAAAGTTACTGAATGGATGGCACTCTTGTCTATTCAAAGACACCGCGCGGGATCGCTGAGATCTCGCTGCGCAGCGCACAGCTGTCGATGACGTCACGGCGTGTGCTGATCATGATCGACGGCAAGCGCACGATCGACGATCTATCCGTCCTTGGTAAACAGGATGACATCGAAAACGCGATTTCGAACCTCGAGAGCAGCGGACTGATTCAACGGACGGCGTACCAAAGCGCGATCGACGTACCCACGATCAACGGGCGGGATACCGAGGCGGGCTTTTCGGCCGCGCTTGGCGGGCCAAGCACAAGCGGCGGACTCGATGATCGCGAACCGAACCCGATGACGTTGGATGAAGTCAAGCGGCGCGCAGTTCGGGGCCTACACGACCGCCTCGGTCCGGACGCTGACACATTGGCAATGCGCATTGAGAGCTGCCGTACGATCGAAGAGTTTCGCTATCGTGTCCGCGAGGCGGAGCGCCTGATTTCGACTGCGCTGGGTGCCAGCGCTGCACAGGAATATCTGAAAGCGCTGCGCCGCCGCAGCTAAGCCCCGTTTCGCTGCAGATGCCGACCAAGTAGCGGTGACACTTACGTCGTTCCCAACTGCCGGCCTCGTTCGCTCGGCTTCGTTATCCTTGCGCTTCACGATCGCACGCATGCCGCTGCCATTGCCCATTTTCCGTTTTGCTGCCTTTCTGCTTGTCGCGTTGCCTTGGGTCGCACCTGCGCCTGTCACCGCGCAGCCAGCGCCTATGTTGGCAGCGCGCGCCTGGATGCTGGTCGATGGCACAAGCGGTGCGCGCCTGGCAGCTTTTGAGCCTACGGCGCGTCTCGAGCCGGCGTCGCTGACCAAGTTGATGACTGCATATGTCGTGTTTTCCGCACTCAATGAGAATCGCATT
>DATEOP010000117.1:0-7589 GCA_035274065.1 Burkholderiaceae bacterium | reverse complement strand
CTTCCCGACGAGTGCCGCAATGCCCGCTTCTATCCGATGCTGTTCCTGCCATTGGTGCAGCGTGCGGTGAGACAACCGTCGGGTGAGCCACCTGCTTCGATCAGAATGGGGATCAGCCGGATCGAGAGCGAAATCGTAACGGTGCTGCGTTTCGATGATCCTGCCGGCTGCGGCGATGATGCCGAACTCGTGCGGGTACGCGAACGCCTCGCCGGACTTTACGGGGGTGCGGCGTCGCTCGATTGTGCGGAGCGCGACGGGATGGTTCAGTTGACGATGCGTGTGCCGGCGGCGTCCGGTCTGGAGTCGTGAACCGACCTACGGCGATCGTCGCCGAGGACGAAGAGACGCTTCGGCATCAGCTGATCGAGCAGCTGCAACAACTGTGGCCGGAGCTATCGATCGTCGGCGAAGCCTCCGACGGTGTGCAGGCGTTACGTTTCCTTGAAGAGCATCGGCCTGATGTGTTGTTTCTCGACATTCAGATGCCGGGAGCAACCGGCCTCGAGGTCGCGCGCCAGGCAAGCGGTCGCTGCCACGTTGTGTTTGTGACCGCCTACGACCAGCATGCCGTCGCAGCGTTCGACCAGGGTGCGGTGGACTATGTGCTCAAACCGGTTTCGGCAGCGCGATTGTTCACCGCAGTCTCGCGCGTCAAGGCACGGCTTGGGACGCCTCCAGCACTCCTCGACGAGGCGCTTGAGAAAATCAGCGCAAATGCACAGCCTGCATCCAAACAGTATCTGCGATGGATCAATGCGTCAGTCGGACAAAGCCTGAAGCTGATAACGGTCGATGAAATCAGCTACTTCCAGGCCGACAACAAGTACACGCGCGTAGTCACCGGCGACGGCGAGGCCCTGATCCGAAAGCCTCTTAAAGAGCTAGTCGACGAACTCGATCCGAACCAGTTCTGGCAGATACATCGCTCGACGTTGGTCAATGCGACGTCGATCGCGGGCGTGGCGCGCGACTTTCGTGGACGAATGCTGGTAAAGCTGAAGACGCGCGCTGAAACCCTGCTGGTTTCCGACAGCTACACCCATCTTTTCCGTCAGATGTAGCGTATTTCATTAGCCCAAATCCCGGAGGAAATCAGGCGCTCCAAACACCTTCAAGCCCGGCGGTGAACCTTAGAGTTTGAGGTTCAATTAGTCTGGAGCGAGCCGTGGGTCCTTCAATACTTTTCTTTCTTGCCGGCGTGGTTGCAGTAGGAGTTGCCGGGGCGGTCTATAGAGTCAATCGGCCTCAGGCCGGGTATCGAGATCGCGACGACACAGGCGAATGAAGGCCGCGCTAATTATCGGCGGTCTGGGCATCGTGCTTATTGTTATGACACCCGCACTGCGGGGGCTTCGCTCTCGCTCGGCACCACGAATGAGCAACGAAGAATACTTTGCGGCGGCTCGCAAGCGTGCGATCAGCTACCGGCTTGAGAAGGCCGGTTCCACTCAGAGTGCGCGACGCGATCCGTAAGTAGTAACGCCTTGCTGTGTGCATGCGCTCTTCGTTTCGGCCCGAGCGTCCCAATATAATCGCCTCAAACCAGCGAAGGACAATCAGCTAAGCGCTATGACAAAAACCAAACACGCACGGGTGCTTATCCTGGGTTCTGGTCCGGCTGGATATACCGCTGCCGTTTATGCAGCACGGGCCAACCTGCAACCGGTGTTGGTGACCGGCTTGGCACAGGGCGGCCAACTGATGACGACGACCGATGTCGATAACTGGCCAGCCGACGCTCAAGGTGTGCAAGGCCCCGAACTGATGACGAGGTTTCTGGCGCACGCCGAGCGCTTCAACACTGAGGTGATCTTCGATCACATTCACACCGCGAAGCTCGACCAGCGTCCCCTGCGTTTGATCGGCGATTCGGCCGAGTACACGTGCGATGCCTTGATTATCGCCACCGGTGCGAGTGCGATGTATCTGGGCCTTCCGTCCGAGCAGGCATTCATGGGTAAGGGAGTTTCGGGCTGTGCGACTTGCGACGGATTCTTTTACAAGAACCAGGACGTGGCGGTCGTCGGCGGCGGCAACACCGCGGTTGAAGAGGCGCTCTATCTGACTAATATCGCCAAGAAGGTGACGCTGATTCACAGGCGTGACAAGTTTCGCGCCGAACCGATCAATGTTGATCACCTGATGCAAAAGGTCAAAGAAGGCAAGGTTGAAATGAAAACGTTCAACGTGCTGGACGAAGTGCTGGGCGACGACTCGGGTGTCAATGCGGTTCGCGTCAAGAACACGCAAACGGGCGCCACCGAGAAGATCGCGCTGCAAGGCGTTTTCATTGCTATTGGGCATCGGCCCAATACCGAGATTTTCGCTGGTCAGCTTGAGATGAACAACGGCTACATCATTACGAAAACCGGGCTTGCCGGCATGGCGACGGCGACCAGTGTGCCGGGCGTGTTTGCCGCCGGCGACGTGCAGGACCACGTGTATCGGCAGGCGATCACCAGCGCAGGCACCGGTTGCATGGCAGCGCTCGATGCGCAGAAGTATCTGGAAAACCTCGAATCCATCGCTCCTGCGGCTGAAGCACTCGCCGCCTAACGTGCTGACTGTTCCGAACGCAGAATCGACGGCGTATGGCAGAAAAATTCACCCAACTTGCGCAGCTCGAATCGCTGCGCGATGCGCTTGTCGCAAGCGCGCGTGAGCAAGAGCGGACCGCAACGGAGCTTCGCGCATGCGAGGTCCAAACCCCAAGAGCGATGGATGAGTTTCGCGAGGCGGTCGTAGACGTAACGCCGCTCAACCGGCACGCCCGCGTTGAACACAAACGCGCGCCACACCCGCCGATCGCGCACAAGCGCCGCGAAGACGATCAATTGGTGCTGGTTGCCTCGGTGTCGGATGAATTTGAAATCGACACGCTCCTGCATACCGATGACGAGCTCTCGTTTCGGCGGCCTGGGGTTGGCGCGGATGTTTTGCGTAAGCTACGGCGTGGTGAATGGGTCATTCAAGACGAAATCGATTTGCACGGGTGTCGTACCGATGAAGCACGCGAGCTGCTCGCTGGCTTCATGCGCGAGGCAGGTAAGCGCGGCTTACGCTGCGTCCGCGTAGTGCATGGCAAGGGATTGGGGTCGAAAGGGCGTCAGCCCGTGCTGAAGGGGAAAACGAAAGTGTGGCTTGCGCAGCGCGAGGACGTCATCGCGTTCTGCCAGGCACGATCGACCGAAGGTGGAGGCGGTGCGCTGATTGTGCTGCTGAAACCCAGCAGCGCAAAGACGGTCTAGCGCGCGACGGTCAATTAGACAGCGGCTTCACCCTCTTCGCCGGTTCGAATCCGAATCACCTGCTCGACTGCGCGCACGAAGATCTTTCCGTCACCGATTTTTCCGGTGCGCGCAGCCTTCGTGATCGCTTCGATTGCGCGCTCGGTCAATGAATCAGGCACAACAGCTTCAACCTTGATCTTTGGCAGAAAGTCGACGACGTACTCGGCGCCACGATACAGCTCGGTGTGTCCTTTCTGACGGCCGAAGCCCTTCACCTCGGTGACCGTGAGCCCGGTGACGCCCACATCGGCCAGCGCCTCGCGCACTTCGTCGAGCTTGAACGGTTTGATGATCGCAGTGATCTGTTTCATCGTCATTTCTGCCTTGTTTTGCCGATTCTAGAGCGTGGCGCATTCTTCGCGGAAGCGATTGGTAATTGGGTATCGCCAGTCTCTGCCAAAGCTACGGTGGGTTACACGAATCCCAATCGGCGACTGGCGCCGCTTGTACTCGGACAGCCGAATCATATGAACGACCTTGCGCACCATCGCCTCATCGTAATCTGCCGCGACGATTTCGGTGATCGAGCGTCCCTGCTGCATGTACAAGTCGATGATCTCGTCGAGGACGTCGTACGGCGGCAGTGAATCCTGGTCGGTCTGATTGACCTTTAGCTCGGCTGTAGGTGCGCGCGTCAGAATGCGTTCAGGAATCACCGGCGCAATCGAGTTTCGGTAGTCACACAACCGATAAACGAGTGTTTTCAGAATGTCCTTTATCACCGCAAAGCCGCCGGCCAGATCACCGTACAAGGTGGAATAACCAACGGCAGTCTCCGACTTGTTGCCGGTGGTGAGCACGATCGAGCCGTACTTGTTGGACAGGGCCATTAATAGTGTCCCGCGAATCCTGGCCTGCAGATTCTCTTCAGCGGTATCCCACCGCAATCCCCGAAACTCGCGCGCCAAGGTCGACAGATACGCGTCGAACGCAGGTTTGATCGGGAGCACGTCGTACCGCACCTTCAGCGTCTGCGCCATTTGCTGTGCATCCTCGAGGCTGATCGGCGACGTGAACTGCGATGGCATCATCACCGCACGCACGCGCTCCGGGCCCAGCGCATCGACGGCGATCGCCAAAGTCAATGCAGAGTCGACGCCACCGGAAAGCCCGACGATCGCACCCGGAAAACCGTTTTTGCCAAGATAGTCTCGGACGCCGAGCACAAGCGCCGCGTACGCCAGCGCTTCTTCTTTCGGCTCGGCAGCCAGAGTAGCGGGTTGTGGCACGCCGTTGACGAAGTCGACGAGCATCAAGCTTTCTTCGAACTGCGGCGCGCTCGCCACCAGCTTGCCGTCGGCGTCGAGCACGAACGAACCTCCATCGAAAACGAGCTCGTCCTGGCCTCCAACGAGGTTCGAATACACGACGGGCATCCGAAAACGTGTGACGTTTGCGCGCAGCGTGTCGACCCGCTGCTGCTGCTTGCCCAGATGAAACGGCGAACCATTGAGTACGAGCAGCACTGCTGCGCCGGCCGACTTCGCACACTCAGGCGTATACGAAAACCAAGTGTCCTCGCAAATATTGACGCCAAATGTAGTGTTGTTGAGCTCAAACACGAGCGGTCGGTTGTCGGGCGTGAAGTAGCGCTGCTCGTCGAACACATCGTAGTTCGGCAGATCGTGCTTGCAGTACGTGCCACGAATGACTCCGCCCTGCAGTAACGACGCTGCGTTGAATCGATGACCTTCGCGTGCAAGGGGGTGACCGACGACCGCCATCAGATCCGGAAACTGCAACAGCTGCGCGGTCAAGATCTGCAGCGCAGCGTCGCTGGCTGCGTAAAATGCACGGCGCAGGAGCAAGTCTTCAGGGGGATAGCCGGCCAGTGACAACTCCGGTGTCAGCAGCAGGTCTGCCCCCGCTGCGGCGGCACGCGATGCCGCTTCGATGATTTTTCTGCTGTTGCCCTCGAAGTCGCCGACGGTGCAATTGAGCTGCGCAACCGCGACTTTGACGTTAGAACTCATGATGAACAAACCGGCAGATGGCGCCGATTATTACACGCGCGTTATCGACGATTTGGCGACGATTGGTGAGGCGACGTGGAACGCGCTCGTAGCGAAATCGGGACGCGGCAATCCGTTCCTGCGGTATGAGTTCCTGCATGCACTTCATGTATCCGGCAGTGCGGCGCCGCGTTCCGGATGGGAAGTGCAGTACCTAATACTATGGCGCGGCGAACAGTTGGCCGGGGCGGTGCCGCTGTATCGCAAACATCACTCCTACGGCGAGTACGTGTTCGACTGGGCTTGGGCCAGGGCGTATCAGCAGCACGGCATCGAGTACTACCCGAAATGGCTCGCTGCCGTGCCCTTCACTCCGGTTCCCGGCGCCCGCCTGATTGCACCTGACGCAGCTACGCGCAACACACTCGCCGAAGCACTTCTATCGCATGCACGCAGCTCAGGTCTTTCTTCGCTGCACGTGCTGTTTGCGCCGTCCGATGAGATCGAGACTCTAGCCAACACAGGATTGTCGACTCGCCGTGCAGTGCAATTTCACTGGTTGAATCCCGGCTACTCGTCGTTTGACGATTACCTCGCTTCGCTGGCCCAGCCAAAGCGAAAAAAAATTCGTGCCGAGCGGCGCAAGGTCTCGACGGAGAAGATCAGCTTTGAAAGAAAGGTCGGAAAGGACATCCGCGAGTCCGATTGGAATCTGTTCGTGCGCTGCTACGCAACTACATATGCCGCTCACTATTCGACGCCGTATCTAAACCGCCGCTTCTTTCTTCAGATTGCACAATCGATGCCGGAAAACCTGTTGCTGGTAACTGCTCACCGCGACCAGCGGCCGATCGCCGCCGCGCTTGCCCTGTTCGACGATCAACGCCTTTACGGGCGTTACTGGGGCGCGATTGAATTCGTTCCGTGCCTGCACTTTGAAACGAGCTACTACCAGATGATCGAATTTGCGATCGAGCGCGAGCTGAAGGTGTTCGAAGGCGGCGCCCAGGGCGAACACAAGCTCGCACGCGGATTCGAGCCGGTGACGACGTACTCGTCGCACTGGCTCGCGCATCCGGCGTTTGCCGATGCAGTTGAGCGCTACCTGCAACGCGAATCTGGTGGGATCGAAGCCTATGTCGACGAATTGAACGAGCGGAGCGCGCTGCGCTCACCATCGAGTGCCGAATGAGTCTGACGCACCTCGCTGCTGCTTTACTGATGGTGACGATTTGGGGGTTTAACTTCATTGTCATCCGCTGGGGCCTGAACGAGGTGCCGCCGCTGACCTTGACCGTGATGCGTTTTGCCCTTGCTGCATTTCCGGCGGTTCTTTTCGTGCGGCGGCCACAACCGTCGTGGCGTCTGGTCACCGCGTACGGCTTATTCGCCTTTGCGCTGCAGTTCGGACTGTTATTCGCGGGAATGCACGCAGGTATGCCAACCGGCCTGACGTCGCTCGTGATCCAGGTGCAGGCGTTCTTCACGATCGGACTCGTCGCTGTACTGACCCACGAGCGTGCGAAGCCGATCCAGCTGATTGGCGCCACGATTGCGGGCACCGGTCTTGTACTCGTCGCTTTTCATCTGCCGCCGGCAACCCGCATCGGATTTCTACTAGTGGTCGCTGCCGCGGCTTCGTGGGCCCTTGCAAATGTGATCGTCAAGCGTATTCATAGCGAACAGCCGCTGGCCGTGATCGTTTGGGCAAGTGCTGCCGCGTCGATCATGATGTTGCCGGTCGCACTCGTTCTTGAAGGCCCGGCGACCATGTGGGCTGCTGTCAAGGCGATGCACGCACTCGCGTGGCTCGGCCTAGCGTTTCAGGCATGGCCGACCACGTTGCTGGCGTTTGCCATTTGGGCGTGGCTGCTGCGCAAGCATCCGGCAGCGTTGATCGCACCTTTCACGCTACTGGTACCGATCGTCGCAATGAGCCTCGCAGTTTGGTTGCTCGGCGAAGAAATAACGTGGTGGAAGCTAACGGCTATCGCGTTAGTTTTGGGAGGGCTGGCACTCAATGTCATTGCGTCGCGCACACGCCGCGACGACGTGGCTACGCCGCCCGCGTAGGCGACGCGTTCTGGTATGCCGCTACCGCGTCGACGATATCTTTCTGCGCGGACTCCGGCCCTTCCCATCCGATAACCTTGACCCATTTTCCGGGCTCAAGATCCTTGTAGTGCTCGAAGAAGTGTTGAATTTGCGCAAGCCGCTCTGGCGCGATGTCCGACCACTTCAGCCAATGCCGGTACCAAGGCAGAATCTTGTCGATCGGAACAGCCAGCAGCTTCGAATCACCACCCGCCTCGTCCTCCATCTTTAGCACGCCTAAGGCGCGACA
>DATEOP010000116.1:0-3147 GCA_035274065.1 Burkholderiaceae bacterium | reverse complement strand
ACCTGAATGATCACGCCGGCGGGCTCGCCGATGCTCGCCGCAACATTGATGCGTGGTGGCCGTACGTCGAGCACGCAGAGGAAGATGGACTTGCGGCGATTCTGATGAATGCCAGCGGCTGCGGTGTACAGGTCAAGGAGTACGCGCATCTGCTCGCGCGCGATGCGACATATGCGCTCAAGGCGCGGCGCATCAGTGAAATGACGAAGGACGTTTCCGAGTTTCTGCCGACGTTTGCAGCCGACCTGTGCACAAGAATAACCGCGAGGTCTGGTAGCCGAGTCGTCTTCCATCCGCCTTGCACGCTGCAACACGGACAACAGATTCGAGGCACGGTAGAAAGTCTGCTGACAACACTCGGCGCCGAGGTGATGCCATTCGCGGAAAGCCACATGTGCTGTGGCTCTGCAGGAACTTACTCGGTGTTGCAACCCGAGCTCGCTTACCCACTGCGAGATCGTAAGCTAAGCCATCTTCAGGCGGCGGAGCCAGACGTCATTCTGTCGGCGAATATCGGGTGCATCACACACCTCGCGAGCGGGACAACGACACCCGTGATGCACTGGATCGAATGGATAGATGGACAAATGCAGGCTGCGCGATAGACGCGATCTACTTCAGCATGCTGCGCAGCATCCAGGCAGTTTTCTCATGAATCTGCAGCCGCTGCGTTAACAGATCGGTCGTCGACTCGTCGCCGCCTTTGTCAGCCGCAGGCAGTACATCGCGCGCCGTACGCGCGACCGCCTCGTGGCCCTTCGTCAGCAGCCGCACCATTTCCATCGCCTCCGGTACGCCGTCGGTTTCATCGATCGAGGTCAGTTTTGCAAACTGCGTGTTGGTGCCGGGCGCCGGATAGCCGAGCGAACGAATACGCTCCGCGATATCGTCCAGCGCATTCCAAAGTTCGGTGTATTGCTCCATGAACATCAGATGCAGCGTGTTGAACATCGGGCCTTCGACATTCCAGTGGAAACTGTGCGTCTTTAGATAAAGGCCGTACGTATCCGCAAGCACACGCGATAGTCCCAGCGCGATTTTCTCGCGATCTTTATCCGGAATTCCAATGTCAATAAACGGCGCCCCATTGCCACGTACGTCGGTCTTGTTCTTGCGGGCCATCTGGTCCTCCTGCGGGTTTTCGTGTTCGAAAAGTGATGTTAGTGAACCGGCTCTCTTATTGCCAATCGTCAAATTCGAACCCTCCGATAGGGACACTCACTTACCAAGTTTCCGTACGCGCATCCGGGAGAGGTGTCACGCCGTTTAGCGTGCACTTCAAGACCGCCTGCCGCAGCGCCTCGATCGCCGGTGCACGGGTAAACGATTTGCGCCACGCGAGCACAACGCGGCGATCCGGGGCAGGCGGCTTGAATGGAACGTATGCCAACAACGAGTCGCGTGGGGGCTTGTCAGGAATCGAAGTCATCGGCAAGACAGTCACTCCAAGTCCTGAACCCACCATGTGCCGGATCGTTTCTAACGACGATCCTTCGAATGTTTTCTGGATGCCTTCGGCCGACGACGAGAAGCGCGATAGCTCGGGACACACCTCGAGTACCTGGTCCCGGAAGCAATGACCGGTCCCAAGCAGCAACATCGTTTCCTTTTTTAGATCCTCGCTCGGAATCGCTTTTCTCTTCGACCAGGGGTGCAGACGGGGAACCGCAATCACAAACGGCTCGTCGTAAACGGGTTGCAGCACGAGTCCTGCTTCCGGCAGCGGCAACGCCATGATCGCAACGTCGATGTCTCCGTTTTTCAGCAGGTCGACCAGCTTGACCGTGAAGTTCTCGGTCAGTAGTAGCGGCATTTGCGGGGCATCCTTCAGCAGCTGCCGAACAAGCGCCGGCAATAAATACGGGCCGATCGTATAAATCACCCCGAGCCGAAGCGGTCCAGACAGTGGGTCTTTGCCCTGCCGCGCAATTTCCTTGATGCGACCCGCTTCGTCCAACGTGCGCTGTGCCTGGCCGACGATGCGCTCACCGGCGGGAGTCATCGTTACATCATTTGTGCGGCGTTCGAAGATTTGCGTTCCCAGTTCGTCTTCGAGTTTCTTGATAGCAACTGACAGCGTCGGCTGGCTGACAAAGCAGGCATCCGCCGCGCGGCCGAAATGGCGTTCGCGAGCAACAGCGACCACATAGCGCAGCTCGGTCAATGTCATCGGAGGCGCCTCATGCAGTCAAGAATTCGTTGGACGCGGGGTACCAGCGCTTCACATGTTGACGCGCGATATCTGGATTCTCCACGAGCAGTTCGGTTGCCGCGGCGCGTGCCTGTTCGACAAGGTGAGCATCGCGCTGCAGATCGGCAAAGCGCAATAACGGAACTCCCGACTGACGCGCGCCAAGAAACTCGCCGGGCCCGCGCATCGTCAGATCATGCCGGGCGATCTCAAAGCCATCGTTGGTGTCATAGATCACCTTTAGGCGCTCACGCGCCGGTTCGGACAGAGGCTCCTCGAACATCAGAATGCAAAAGCTTTGATCGCCGCCCCGACCGACGCGACCCCGCAGCTGATGCAACTGAGCCAGGCCAAATCGCTCCGCGTGCTCGATCACCATCAATGTGGCGTTTGACACGTCAACGCCGACCTCGATTACCGTCGTAGCGACGAGCATATCCAGCTCGCGTTGTGCAAAGCGTTGCATGACGTCTGCCTTCGTTGCCGAAGGCAATTGGCCGTGCAGCAATCCGATTCTCAGATCGGGAAGCATCTGTCTGATGCGATCAAACGTCTCGGTAGCTGCAGCGACTTCAATCACTTCGCTGGATTCGATCAGAGGACATATCCAATAAGCCTGCCGACCGGCCGCCACATCGGCGCGTATGCGTTGCATCACCTCCTCGCGCCGACGCGTCGAGATCAGCTTCGTAACAACGGGGCGGCGGCCGGGCGGCAATTCGTCGATAACCGACACGTCGAGGTCGGCGAGATAACTCATTGCAAGCGTTCGCGGAATCGGTGTTGCTGACAACATCAACAGATGCGGACCGTTACCGGCGCCGCCGCGCAATGCCAGACGCTGAGCAACACCAAAGCGGTGTTGCTCATCGACAATTGCCAGACCGAGCCGCGCAAATGCAACCGCTTCCTGAATAAGCGCATGCGTGCCGACGATCAATTGTGCTTGGCCCGAA
>DATEOP010000115.1:0-3758 GCA_035274065.1 Burkholderiaceae bacterium | reverse complement strand
CCTGGCTCGACCAGAGCTTTATTGACGAACTAGGTGGACGTGCCGAACTTTCCGAGTTCATGCGCGCTCGCGGGCATACGTACAAGATGTCGGCGGACAAGGCGTACTCGACCGATTCCAACATGCTTGGCGCGACACACGAGGCGAAGGAATTGGAGCAGCTGTCAAGCAATGTGCACATCGTCGATCCGATCATGGGCGTTGCGTTCTGGCGCGAGTCGGTTCCAGTCGCCCGCGAGGAAGTCACCGTCCGATTCGAACAGGGCCAACCCGTTGCTCTGAACGGCAATGAATCAACAGATTCGGTGCAGCTGCTGCTGGAAGCGAACCGTATCGGCGGGCGGCACGGATTGGGAATGAGCGATCAGATCGAGAATCGCATCATTGAGGCCAAAAGCCGAGGCATTTATGAAGCACCAGGCATTGCGTTGCTACATATTGCCTACGAACGTCTGCTCACTGGCATTCACAACGAAGACACTATCGAGCAGTATCGTGATGGAGGACGGCGGCTAGGGCGATTGCTTTATCAGGGCCGTTGGTTCGATCCGCAGGCCATCATGCTTCGCGAAAGCGCACAGCGTTGGGTAGCACGCGCGATTACCGGCGAAGTCACCATTGAACTGCGCCGCGGCAACGACTATTCCATCCTCGACACAACATCGCCGAACCTGACCTACCAGCCGGAGCGGCTGACGATGGAAAAGGCCAACTCAAGTTTTACGCCCGGCGACCGCATCGGTCAGCTGCAAATGCGCAATCTCGACATCCTCGACACGCGGCAGAAGCTTATTCACTACGCTCGAGCGGGCCTGTTGACAACGGGTACCGGCTCAGCGTTGTCGCGATTGACGGACGCCAGCGACAAAGAGTAGGAAGTCGAACGGACGAAGCGCAGTACTCGATGGTAACGGTGCTACGTAAGCACCTAACTACGCGTGGACCTACCGACCGGCTGTCGGTAGAGTGCGCGTAATGGCCGTTTGGATGAATGCGCAAAGGCCAGCCGCTGTTTATATTTGGTTTGTCTGTGGTGCCGGTGCTCTCCGCGTACTCCTCCGCATCCGAGCTCTCCGACCGGCATCTTAGGCACCGCACGTTCTAACCCTTGGCCCGCGCTTGCGGGCCTTTTTTTCCGCGCCTCAAAAGAAACGGGATAGCATCCCGGCCCATGGAAAAGCGCGTCCGCTTTCGCTCCACGTGGTTGCCCTGGGCGCTGCTTGCACCGCAACTCGCGGTGATCGGCATTTTCTTTTTCTGGCCCGCTGCACAGGCGCTTCTGCAGTCGGTGCAGATTCAGGACGCGTTTGGCGCAACGCGCGAGTTCGTCGGACTGGAAAATTTCCGCCGTCTGTTTGCAGACGAGACGTATATCGATTCGTTCAAGACAACGGCCATTTTCTCGATACTGGTCGCCGGTTTTGGCATTTCGATCGCATTGCTGCTCGCAGTGTTCGCGGACCGCGCGTTACGTGGCGCCGCCGTGTACAAAACACTTCTGGTCTGGCCGTACGCGGTAGCACCGGCTGTGGCCGGCGTTCTGTGGCTTTTCATGTTTGCGCCGTCGATCGGCATCGTTCCATACGCGTTGCGCCTCGTGGGCTACGAATGGAATCATTTGCTCAATGCCGATCACGCGATGGCACTGATCGTGATGGCAGCCGTCTGGAAGCAGATCAGCTACAACTTTCTGTTCTTTCTTGCCGGGCTGCAGGCTATTCCCAAGTCGCTGATCGAAGCAGCCGCGATCGATGGCGCGGGACCGTGGCGGCGCTTCTGGACGATCGTGTTCCCGTTGCTCTCGCCAGTCACGTTCTTTCTGCTGGTGATCAACATCGTCTACGCGTTTTTTGAAACGTTCGCGATCATTGACGCTTCGACGCAGGGTGGACCGGGCAAAGAGACCGCCATTCTCGTCTACAAGGTTTACTACGACGGCTTCAAAGGACTTGATCTGGGCGGCTCTGCCGCGCAGTCGGTCGTGCTGATGGCGATCGTCATCGCGCTGACCGTCGTGCAATTTCGCTACGTTGAAAAGAAAGTCCAGTACTAGATGGTCGAACGCCGCCCTGCTCTAACGGTTCTCACGCACCTGGTGCTGATACTCGGCGTACTGATCGTCGCGTTCCCCGTCTATGTGACGTTTGTTGCGTCGACTCACACCGCGCAGGCGATCGTGCAGGCGCCGATGCCGTTGGTGCCGGGCGGACAGATGCTGCACAACTACAGCGCCGTGTTGTTAGGTAGCGATGCTGGCGCAGGCTCCGCCGCACCGGTCGGCCGCATGATGTTTGTCAGCCTGGTTAGCGCGCTGACAATTGCGCTCGGCAAGATCGCCATCTCATTGCTGTCAGCCTTCGCGATCGTCTACTTTCGGTTTCCGTTGCGCACTTTTTTCTTCTGGGCAATCTTTGTCACGTTGATGCTGCCGGTCGAGGTCCGCATTGGGCCAACTTATGAAGTTGTCTCCGACCTCGGCATGCTTAACAGCTACGCCGGACTGACCGTACCTCTGATCGCATCAGCAACGGCGACATTCTTGTTCCGGCAGTTCTTTCTAACGGTGCCCGATGAGCTCGCGGAAGCCGCGCGCATCGACGGCGCCGGGCCAATGCGCTTCTTCTGGGATGTATTGCTACCGCTTTCGAAAACCAGCATGGCGGCTCTCTTTGTGATTCAGTTCATCTACGGCTGGAATCAGTATTTGTGGCCACTGCTGGTCACCACCGACGAGAACATGTATCCGGTCGTGATGGGTATCAAACGGATGATTGCTGGCGGCGACGCGGCGAATGACTGGAATCTGATCATGGCTACCGCCGTCCTCGCGATGTTGCCGCCGGCCTTTGTCGTATTACTGATGCAGAAGTGGTTCGTCAAAGGTCTGGTGGAGACAGAAAAATAATGGCCGCGATTGAATTTATCGACGTTCGCAAAAGCTATGGCGCACTACAGGTCGTACACGGCATCAACGTTGCAGTGACCGACGGCGAGTTCGTCGTGCTCGTGGGGCCGTCGGGCTGCGGAAAATCGACGTTGCTGCGAATGGTCGCCGGCCTCGAAGAGATCAGCGCGGGCACGATTCGCATAGGAGACCGTGTCGTCAATGACCTCGAACCGAAGGATCGCGACTGCGCCATGGTGTTTCAAAACTACGCGCTGTACCCGCACATGAGCGTGTACGACAACATGGCATACGGGCTGAAGATACGCGGCCTGGCGAAGGGCGACATCGACCAGCGTGTCAACGCTGCCGCGGCAATCCTCGAGCTCGGCAATTTTCTGCAACGTAAGCCGCGCCAGCTTTCCGGGGGACAGCGGCAGCGCGTCGCGATGGGCCGTGCGATCGTGCGTGAGCCCGCGGTGTTTCTGTTCGACGAGCCGCTGTCGAATCTGGACGCGAAGCTACGGGTGCAGACGCGGCTTGAGATTCAAAAGTTGCATCGCCGCTTGAAGACAACGAGTCTTTACGTGACACATGATCAGGTGGAAGCGATGACGCTGGCCCAGCGCATGATCGTGATGAACGCCGGCCGCGCCGAACAAATCGGCACGCCCGACGATGTGTACTCGCGCCCGGCCACCACCTTCGTCGCCAGCTTTATCGGCTCGCCACCGATGAATCTATTCAAAGGCACAGTGGCGCGAGACGGCACGACGTTCGACGCACGTGAAACAAAAATTGCGCTACCCGAGGTCGCAGTGTCGCTCGCAGGCCGCGAACTCATACTCGGCATTCGCCCCGAGCACATGAAGCT
>DATEOP010000114.1:0-8877 GCA_035274065.1 Burkholderiaceae bacterium | reverse complement strand
TTGAATATTTCACGCTGTGATACGGTTCATCAGATTGGCCGAAAATCCAGGAGATACGGTGAAAAACAAGTTGGTGCTGATGTCATTGGTTTGCGGATGCTTCGCTGCAATCGTGGCGCCGACAGCGTTTGCGCAGGAAGTGAAGATCACACCCCTCGGTAGCCACGACGGCGAGTTGTGCCCGCAGGACCGTGCACTCATCTTCGAGGATCCGAACGGCACGCGCATTCTTTATGACGCGGGCCGCTCGGTTGCCGGGGCGACCGATCCTCGGCTGGGAAAGATCGATATCGTTCTCGTGAGCCACATGCACGGCGATCATGCCGGCAATGCGCACATTAAGGCGCCTAACTCCGGCAGCTGCGAAAGCCCCGACACTTCAGTGTCAGCGATGCCGAATTCGAACTCGGCCAATATCGCGATTGCGAAGAAGTCGAAAATTGTGACCGGCAGCGAAATGCCTCCTTTCTTTGCGGCCAAATTAGGGGCGAACGGAGGTAACCCGAAGGATTCGATGCTTGCCCGATTCGGCGGAAGCGTCAGAGTGGGCGGTGTGACGATTGCGACAGTGCATGCGTTGCACAGCAACGGTCTTGATCCCGACTACATTGGCGGAGAAATCGGCAAGAGCATGAAGGCCGCGGGAATCGCGGGTGATGTCGGTCAAGCTACCGGCTACGTACTCACTTTCAGCAATGGGCTTGTCGTTTACCTTTCAGGCGATACCGGCATTACTGCCGATCAGGAAAAAGTCGTGCGCGGCCACTACAACCCCAAACTCGCCGTGATGAATATCGGTGACAACTTTACGACCGGGCCAAAAGAAGCAGCCTACGTGATCAACGAGCTGGTCAAACCCAACGCCGTGATCCCATCGCACGTGAACGAAGTGGGCACCAAAGGTGGCAAAGTGGTGCCGGGAAGCAAGACCGACACGTTCATCAAGGCGGCCAAAGTGCCGGTCCACCTTCCGTTGAGCGGCAAGACGATGTCTTTCGACAATGCAGGAAAGTGCGTCGCCGGCTGCTGAGCCAGTTGCTGCAGCGTCAATCCAACTGTGGTGGCTCCCGCTGCTTGCGGGCGCTCTGCCATTCGCGGCTACGCTGCTTGCGTTTTCGATTGCGATCGGTGAAGGGCGGTTTGCTGCATGTAATCCATTAATCGACGGCTGCGTATCTATTAGCCGTGCGGCGCGCTACGGGCTGCCCAACTACGTGTTTCGGGCGCTGGTGCTTCCAGCTGCGGTAATGCAGGCATTGGTATGGCTTCTGTGCAAACCGTGGTTACGCTCGATCGGGGCTCCGGCCACGCGCTGGCTGCGCGCATTGCCGCTGCTGGCGGTTGCCGCGGCGATGTTTCTCGTTTTGTACGGAACGTTTCTCGGCACCGAAGGCGCGTGGTACCAGTGGATGCGCCGTTTCGGCGTTGTCTTTTACTTTGGTTTCACTTGCATCGTGATGCTGATTGTCAGCGACGCTGTCCGTAGAACGACCGCACAGGCATCGTCTTACCGCTGGGGGTCGGCGGTACTGCTTTCCCTATGCGTTGCGCTACCCCTTCTGGGTTTGCTTAACGTGGCCGTAGCTCTCGTACTGACCGATGCAGCAGCTGCCGACCGCTTTGAAAACGCTGCCGAATGGTGGGGTGGCCTGATGTTTACCGTGTTCTTCGTCGTGCTCGCTGCGCTGTGGCGCAGGACGCGCTTCGCCGCCGACTTGCGCTCATCGGAGATTTGACACCAGCGGATCGATCAACTTATAGTTCACCAAATGGTAAACCATAGCGCTCGGCTCGATCGCGTCTTCGGTGCCCTTGTCAGCCCGGCACGCCGCGCGATTCTGGCGCGGCTCGCGCAAAAGGACAGCGCATCGATCAGCGAGCTGGCGCAGCCCATCGCAATGACGCTGCCGGCGGTGATGAAGCATCTTGATGTACTCGAGGAAGCACGCCTGATCACGCGCGCTAAGACCGGGCGCACGATGCTGGTTCGTCTCTCGCCGAAGCCGATGGCAGAGGCTGCCGAGTGGCTGAGCCATTACGAGAAATTCTGGTCCAGCAGCCTTGACCGGCTAGCCGTGTACGCCGAAAAGCGTGAAGCTCAAGCGCGCAAGACTTCCCGAAGAAATCGCCGATGACAAGCCTTACTCTGGTGCGCCGAATCAAGGCACGTCCTTCGATCGTCTTCGAAGCGCTGACTACACCCGAGGGCATAGCGCATTGGTGGGGGCCAGATGCCGGGCCGGTGTTGTCTGCCGAGAGCGACGCACGCGTCGGGGGTCGCTTCAAGGTCCGCTTTCGCATGTTGGACGGCACGGAACACGAGAGCAGCGGTGAGTATCTCGAGGTCAGACAGTCCGAGCGGCTGGCGATGACATGGCGCTGGCTCGGTGACGAAGACAACCACGGAGAATCGCGCATCGAGATCGACCTGCGCCCCATCGAGGGCGGCACCGAACTCGTCTTCACGCACGCGCAGCTGAGTAGCGAGGACTCGCGTAAGGGTCATACCGAGGGCTGGAACGGCGCGCTCGACAAATTGGAAAAATATCTCTTGCATGACAAGCGGTCAGCATGACGCGGCTACTTTTAAACGCGCTAGCCGCTCGCAGGTCAATTTCGTTTCGCTGAAGGAAATCTATGAAGAAATTCTTAGCCGTATATCTGGGGTCTGCATCTGGTATGGATGCCTGGAAGAAGATGGATGAAGCCAAGCGCAAGCAGCAGGAAGCGGCCGGGATGGAAGCGTGGATGAAATGGGCAACGTTGAATCAGAAATCGATCGTTGACCAAGGCGCACCTCTTGGCAAGACCAAGCGCATATCAGCGCAGGGCATTTCCGATACAAAAAATGAGCTGACGGCCTACACGATCGTCGAAGCCGATACACACGAAGCAGCAGCGAAACTGTTCGAGAAGCATCCGCACTTCATGATTTTTCCGGGCGATGCTGTCGAGATCATGGAATGTTTGCCAATGCCCAAAATGTAGTTCGCATCATCCGTTCAATCACTCCGGTAGGAAACCATGCAAAAAATTACTCCGTTTCTCTGGTATGCCAAAGAGGCCGAAGAAGCCGCCAAGTTCTATACGTCGATCTTTCCCAACTCGCGTGTCGTCCGCGTTACAGCGATGCAGAGCGAATCACCGAGCGGCCCGCCGGGCTCGGTCAAGGTCGTCGAGTTTGTTCTGTTCGGACAGGAGTTCACGGCCATGACCGCCGGTCCGATGGATCCGTTCAACCATGCCGTGTCGTTTGTCGTCAACTGCGAAGATCAGGCAGAGCTCGACAAATACTGGAACGCGCTGCTGCAAGGCGGCCAGCCGGAGGCGTGCGGCTGGCTCAAGGATCGTTACGGGGTGTCATGGCAGATCACACCCACGGTGCTCGGCAAGCTGATGGCAGAGCCCGACAAGGCGAAATCCAAGCGCGTGTCCGACGCGATGATGAAAATGGTCAAGATCGACATCGCCGCGCTGGAGGCGGCGGCGAATGAAGGCAAGACGCCCGCTTTCAATTGAGAGTTCGCCATGTCGATTGACAACGCAATCGCCAGCGTTGCGGTTCGTGACCTGAACACAGCCATCAGGTGGTATGAGAAGTTGCTTCGCAAGTCGCCGACGCGACCGATGCCCGAGGTCGCCGAATGGAGTTTTGAGCGCGGCGGATGGCTGCAGGTCTATCAACTGCCGGAGCGCGCCGGCTCCGGTTCTTTCACGCTGGCCGTGAGTAATTTGGAAGAAGAGGCCGCTCGCTTGACGAACTTGAACATCGACACCAGCCAGCGTACTTCAAGCGCGAGGGTCAAGACGTTGATGATTACCGATCCCGATGGTAATCACATCGCATTGGCCGAGGCCGCCGATCGGAGCATGGCCCGCTGAGGCCGCTGCTGCAGGGCTCTCTTTCCGCTTCGATGGCGACAAGGAATGACGATTGCTGGCGGTTGCCCACCCATTGAAATTGAGGAAGACGAATGGAGACGACAAGCAGCAGCACCGGCTACAGCGGAGCCGTCAGCGGTACGGCGACGATGGGCAATACGGGAAAGCAGGCAGACCAAGCGGCCCAGAGCGCGCACAGCACCGTGGACCAAGTGGCGCAGAGCGCACATGAAACGGTCGATCGAATTGCCTCTAAGGCGGGTTCCGCGCTTGATCGCGCACGCGCAACAGCCAGCGATGTAGAGGGCACCGCGCAGACACAGTTTGACGATCTCATCAACGGCGAATGGGTGGAGACGGTGCGGGATGAGGTTCGCGCACGGCCGCTGGCCGCAGTCGGTATAGCTCTCGCAGCAGGCCTCTTGATGAGCCGTTTGCTCTAAGACGGCACGTGTAACCCGCGCCGCGCGTGGGAGCGCGCGCGGGGCATGTGGCGGGACGGACGCCTATGCACTGGGCGCTCGGAAAACTTAAGCAGATAACCCGCACTACGCGAGGGCAACGCGTCCAACCGTGACCGACTGCTGAGACAAAAGCGCTTTCATAACGAGATCGCGGCTTTCCTCGACGTGCAGCCGAGCGGCCTCTGCCACAGCATTGGGGTCCGAACGGGCAAAAGCATTGATCAGATCCTCGTGCTGCTGCGCTTGACTGTGATGAACCTCGAGCATCGATCCGGCGCGCCAATCCGATGAGAACAGGCCGAGGTGCAATAGCTTTGCCATGTCATCGAGCAACTGCGTCATTAGTACGAGCATTCTTAGATTGCCTGATGCTCGCGCGATTGCAAGGTGGAACTGCCGGTTGGCAGCGAGGAACTTCATCTCGGCCTGTTCCGCTTTCGATGATCCTGGTGCAACGTTAAAGTCTCTCAGTTCATCAACGTCTATCCGTCCAACCGCCATGCGAGCGACGGCTGGCTCCAACACCAAGCGGAGTTCAAACATATCCCGCACGCCCTTGATGGTGATCGGCGCTATAACGTAGCCGTGCCGTGGGACAGTGCGCACCAATCCTTCCTGGCTGAGTTTGAAGAGCGCGGTTCGAACCGGGGCTTTGCTGAAGCCATAGAGCTGACATAGGCCACTCTCGGTGATCTTCGAGCCGGGCGGCAATTTGCACTGAATGATGTCGTTTCGTAACCGCTCGAACGCAATGACGGCTAGTGGCCTTGATTCTCGGACTTCCTGCGGCGCTTTCTTCGAGACTCGCATTCCCACGTGCGCGGCCTTCCCTATCAAGACGCCGGCTGTTTAATCAAGCCCGTCGGAACACTTGAGGAGCAACGAGGCATCAATCGCTCGATCGAGCGTGCGATTGCCACAACCTGCGCATCTTCATAGAGCGCACCCACTACCTGCACGCCAATCGGTAGGCCATCAATCGAGAAGCCGATCGGCACCGATGCTGCGGGCTGTCGCGAAAGGTTGAACGGGTAGAGAAAGCACGCCCATTCGAACCAGGACTGGTAGGGTCGGCCCTGCGGAATTTCCCTCCCCACTTCAAACGCCAAAATCGGAAGCGTTGGAGTAATTAGTGCGTCGTATCGCCTAACGAACGCCTGAAGTTTTTCTCCAAAGCGTTGTCGAGCGAATATTGCGCCGTAATGCGTCGCGATATCAAGCTGATCCCCCTTTTGCGCGGCATCAAGCAGGCCTTTGTCAACAAGGTGGCGTCGCTCATTGGGCAGTTGATTCACGAGGTGCTGCGCACCGGCGTACCAGTGCGCAATAAATATTCCGTAAGCGTCATCGATCGGCAACGTAACTTCTTCGACCGCGCCGCCTGCATCTTCAATGAGTCGCGCGACATTGCGAACGGCTTTCGCAACTTCCGGATCCGTATCGATTTTGGAATTGCCGAGATACATGCCAAATTTTTTGCCGGTCAGCCCATCACTTTTACGGTCTGTAAAGTCTTCTCCGCTTGGCGGTAGCGCGTACCAATCGCGTGGATCCGGCTTCGTGACCACGTTCAACATGCGCGCGCCGTCATCAACGGTCCGCGTGATTACGCCCACGTTCGAAAGGGTCATCATCGGTCCGGCCGGCCACGCCGGCACTCGACCAAACGTCGCTTTCATTGCGAACAGGCCAGTAAAGCTGGCTGGAATGCGCACGGATCCGCCACCATCCGTGCCCAGCTGGAAGACACCCATTCCGGCTGCCGCCGCGCAAGCGGCTCCACCGCTGCTGCCGCCCGGTGTCAATGATGTATTCCACGGGTTGCGCGTAATCCCGGTGAGCGGACTGTCGCAGGTGCCTTTCCACCCGAACTCAGACGTCGTTGTCTTGCCGAGGAAAACGGCGCCGCCTTCTCGCAAGCGTGCCACCGCCGGTGCGTCGGCCGCCGTATCTGAATCTGGCACGCGCGCGCGAGATCCAAAGAGCGTCGTGTGCCCGCGCGCGAGAAGCAAATCCTTTACACCGAACGGGATGCCATCAACCTCGCTTAACGGTTCACCCTTCAACCACCGCTGTTCCGACGCCTTCGATGCCGCAGTGGCTGCTTCGTGATCGACAACGCGATAAGCGTTTAGTAACGGGTTGCGCTGATCGATGTTCGCCAACGTCGCTTTGACGAGCTCGGCCGGTGACAGTTGCTTTGACCTATAGAGTTTTGCGAGCTCATCCGCAGAGAGCAAGGTGAGTTCGCTCACACGTACTCCAGTCCGATGATTCGGCCGATGCGGTCAGTCAATCGAACGAAATCTGCAGAGACCCGCATCTCGGGTGTCCGCGGACGCGGCAGATCAATCGCAACGATTTCGGCGATGCGTGCCGGTCTGGGCGTCATCACGACGACGCGATCGGCCAGAAACACCGCCTCGGGAATGCTGTGCGTAATGAGCATGCTCGTCGTTTTGCTGTCACTCCAGATTCGCAGCAGTTCGACATTGAGCTGACTGCGCGTCATCGTATCGAGGGCGCTGAACGGCTCGTCGAGCAGAAGGATGTCCGGCTTGTGGACCAGTGCACGGGCGATGGCGACGCGCTGTTGCATTCCGCCTGACAGTTCATGTGGGAGCTTGTTTGCAAACTCGGCGAGCCCGACGAGCTCTAGCAGCTGCAAAGCGTCCTTCTTCGATCGGTCAGCGGGTAACCGAAGAATTTCTGTCGGTAGCAAAACGTTATTGAGTGCCGAGCGCCATTGCATCAGTGCAGGGGACTGAAAGACGATTCCTGTATGGCGATTTGGCCCGCGCACCGGCTTTCCATGCATCCGAACCTCGCCTTGCGAAGCGATTTCAAGCCCCGCCAATACCTTGAGCAAGGTGGTTTTGCCACAGCCGCTAGGTCCGAGCACTGAAATGAACTCGCTCTTGCCGATGCCGAAGCTCACGTCTTCAAGGGCGAGTACGGGGCCGTCTTTCGTTTCGTAGCGTTTCGAAAGACGATCGATCTCAATCGCGCTCTTGGTTGAGGTCTGCGCTTCCATCATCGTGGTGCTCAGCCGCCAACTACTGGTCGGAATTCGGTCTGCGTGGACTTGTTCCACGGAATGACCAGGCGCTCCAGAAGCTCTACTGCCGCATACAGGATGATCCCACCTAGTGAGAGCAGCAGCAGTGCAGCGAATGCGAGCGGTGTATCAAGTTCTGAATTAGCGATAAGAATCAGGTAGCCGAGCCCCGAACTTCCGCCTACGAACTCTCCAATGATTGCGCCAATGACGGCTAAAGTAATCGCGATCTTCATTCCGCTGAACATTTCCGGAAGTGCAACAGGCACACGGAACTTCGAGAAAATTTGCCAGCGCGTTGCTTCCAGTGAGCGCGCAAGATCGAGCATCGGGCGCTCGACCGACGCAAGGCCGGCGGCCGTGTTGACGACGATCGGAAAAAACGCGATCAAGAACGCGATGAAGATCTTGGGAAAGAGTCCGTAACCAAACCAGATCAACAAAATCGGCGCGACAGCAACCTTCGGCACCAGTTGTGAAATCAGCAGCAGCGGCATGATGAGGTCGGCAAGCACTGGTATGACGACAATGATGGCCGCTATGAACACACCAAAAGCTACTGCCATTAGGAATCCGGCACCCGTTTCGTAAAACGTGACTACGGAGTGCTTGGCAAATAGCTCCCACTTGTTGATAACCGTCAGGACAGTGGTGGTGGGAGACGGCAAAATGAACTCCGGTATTTCAAACATCCGGCAGCAGATCTCCCATAGGGCAAGAAATCCGATAAGCGATCCGCTCATCTTCAGAGCTTTGTGAAGAGCGGGATGCCGACTGGCGGCTCGAAGAGAGGGCCATGCAATCGGTCTTATTGCAGGCTGAATATCCACACTTGCCTCCCGAGTAGTAATCCCGCTGAAATGTCACGGCCGTCGCGCCAGCGATTGACATCACTGAGTTGCCAGTCATAATAGCCGCGCGGTGACATTTCACAAAGAACAGGAGACCATGATGTTCGCTTCCCGACTTACGCGCGTAGCCGCGATTGCTTTGACCGCGCTTGCGATCCCACTGACCGCGGCTTCGGAGCCGGTAACGCTGACGTTGAATTTCACGCCTTATGGTCTGCACTTTGGTCCGGTCATGGCGAAGGCTGCGGGTCTGTACGACAAGGCAGGAATGGAAGTGGAAATCCTGCGCGGCTACGGATCCGGTGAATCGGTCAAGCGCGCCGCGGCTGGTACCACCACATTTGCGATGGCCGACGCAGCGTCTGTTGTGTTCGGTCGCGACAAGGGGTTACAAACCAAGCAGATCGCGACGATTCTGGATAAGTCATCGGACGCGGTCTATTACCGAAAGGCTTCCGGCATCAAGACACCCAAAGACCTCGAAGGTCGCTCGATGGGTGCCGCGACTGCCGAGTCTCACTTGATGTTGTTTCCGGTATTTGCCAAGAAAGCGGGAATCGATGCGAGCAAGGTTCAATGGGTCACGATGACATCGCCGGCAAAGATTCCTAGCCTGATGGCG
>DATEOP010000113.1:0-2580 GCA_035274065.1 Burkholderiaceae bacterium | reverse complement strand
GCCTTGGCGAGCCGTTGCGTCAGGGGCGTGAACGTCGAGTCCGCGGCGTTGCGAATGCGCGATGAAAAGCGGTCGATAACCATCGCCTCTTCCATCTCGTCGTACTCGACCAAAGACAAGCTGAGTGATTTGCTGCTGGCGGGTTGCGCCGGTTTATCTTTGGTGCCAGAGAACAGCTCATCTACCGCAGCGTCGATATGGCTGTCGACTGCGGAGAAAAAAGAATTCGAAAATTCGCGCTGGTCAACCAGCAAACGGCGCACTGATTTCTTCAGTGTCCCTGAAGCACTGTCATCGGCATCGATCGCTTGAATCGCTTCGCGCGCGGCATCCGTCAGCAGCGGATCGAACTGCATGCGCACTATTTTGCGAAGATCGCCGACGACGCGATGCACAGTCGTGCGACTCGCGCGTCCTGGGGTCGAAGTAGTGGTGGCGCTCACAGGTCAATAGGTCAACGAGCCACGACGGCCGGGCCCGAGGGTGGAAAGATTAGCCGATTACCTGCCCGGCGCGGCTGCGCTAATTGCCATTGATTTAGCCGCATCTCGGGCTATTGGAGCATGTCAATGCGGAGAAATGGCCCACCACGCCCGCCAGACGGTGAGTTTCTGCTCGAACGAGCGACCGGCATGGGCCGGGCTGGAGGACGGCAAAATCGCCGTCCGGAATCCCTCGGCGGCGAAATCTGAGGCAAAGCGGCCCGCAGCCTGACCGTTAAAAGCGACGATCGTCAGCCGTGGTGCAAGACGGTGCAGGCGAGCAAACCGGTTCGCTTTTTGATTGCGAATCGCCGCATCGCCGCTCCCCTCCCGGTCACAAGCGTCGAGTACGTCCCAGATGCCAAGGCGATGCGCGAGGACTCGCTGCAGCCGCCGGCGGTACGGCATCTGCGCCAACGGTTCGCCGAGCAGCTCTGCGAGCAGTCGCCAGAATTGGTTACGCGGATGCGCGTAATACTGTCCAGCAGCGAGCGAGGCTTCAGATGGAAAACTGCCAAGGATCAGCCGTTCGACCTTGGAGTCGATGACAGGTGGGAAACCACGCAATGTCGGGCCGGCGCCTCTAGCTCCCCGCATGTAGCAGCATCGAATTCAAACGCTGGACGAACTCCGCCGGATTGTCGAGCTGACCACCCTCCGCCAAAACCGCTTGCTCGAGGAGTAGAGCCGACCATTCGGCCAATTGCGGGTCGCCTGGCTTCAGCCGTTGCACCAGCGGGTGGTTCGGGTTGAGTTCGAGAATCGGTTTCGTCGCCGGGGCGTTCTGCCCGGCGGCTTTCAACAGACGCTGCAAATGCTGGCTCATCGCGTGTTCGTCGGCGACAACGCAGGCCGGAGATTGCGTCAGTCGCAACGTGATTCGCACGTCCTTTACGCGATCGCCCAGGGACGCCTTGACTGCCTGAACCAATTCCTTGCTCTGCTCGACAACTTGACGCTGCTCTTCCTTTTCCTGGGCATCGGCGAGGTCACCCAGATCGAGATCACCCTTCGCCACCGACACCAATGGCTTGCCGTCAAACTCGGTCAGAAATGACAGCATCCACTCATCGACGCGGTCAGTCAGGACCAACACCTCCACTTCTTTGCGTCGAAAGATCTCCAGGTGAGGACTCGCCTTGCCTGCGGCAAGGGTGTCCGCAGTGACGTAGTAGATCGCAGCCTGTTTCTCCTTGATGCGGCTGACGTACTCCGCGAGGGAAACGGTCGGCTGATCGGTGGTCGTCGACGCGAATCGCAACAGTTTTGCAATACGTTCGCGGTTTGTCGCGTCTTCGCCAACGCCTTCCTTCAGTACCTGGCCGAACTCTTTCCAGAACGTTGCGTACTTGTCCTTCTGGCTTTCAGCGAGCTCCTCAAGCATTCCCAGTACGCGCTTGGTCGACCCCTCGCGAATCGCCTTTACGTCTCGGCTTTGCTGCAAAAGTTCGCGTGACACGTTGAGCGGCAGGTCGGACGAATCGATGACACCGCGCACGAAACGCAGATACGCGGGAAGCAGATCGCCCGCATCCTCCATGATGAAGACGCGTCTCACGTACAGCTTTAGACCATGCCTTTGGTCGCGGTCCCATAGATCGAACGGTGCACGCTCAGGCAGATACAAAAGTTGTATGTATTCAGTGCGGCCCTCGACGCGGTTGTGCGTCCACGCTAGCGGATCACTGAAGTCATGCGAAACGTGCTTGTAGAACTCGCGATACTGCTCGTCGGTAATGTCGGCTTTGGCACGAGCCCAAAGCGCGCTTGCCTGGTTGATCGTCTCGAGTTCGTCGGTCTGACGATATTCGCTTTTGTCCTTGTCCCATACTTCCTTGCGCATGCGAATGGGCAGCGAGATATGGTCCGAGTACCGCGTGATGATCGACCTGAGCTTGACCGCTGCCAGAAACTCGTCTTCACCTTCGCGCAGATGCAACGTGACATCGGTGCCAGATTCCGCGCGTTCGGCAGGCTCGATCGTAAATTCGCCGCCGCCATCGCTCTCCCAGCGAATCGACGCTGAAGCGTCCTGGCCCGCACGCCGTGATATCACTGTGACGCGATCGGCCACGATAAAGCTCGAATAAAAACCTAC
>DATEOP010000112.1:0-7963 GCA_035274065.1 Burkholderiaceae bacterium | reverse complement strand
TGACCGGCAGCGTGACAGGAACGGCGGGAACGTCCACCGTACGTACCGCATAGCCATCCATCTGCGAGTTGTCGAGCGGCGGGACGTCGATCGCGGACACAACTGCCGTCGCAAGCACGCGACCATTCGCCTGCATTGTGTCAACCGGCTCGACTTCGCTGACTGGCCGCGCCGCAGACAGCAGCTTCTCTAGCGCTTGTTCAACCGAGAGCAAGGGATCAGACGCGTGGCGCCGGTAGTTGCAGCAATTGCTTGATGAAGGCGGCGATTTTATCGGGATCGTTCAAGTCGAGCACTGGCAGACCGGTCTGCACTGGATAGTCAGTGGCCAGTGCAACGACGTTCGCATCATGCGGAAAAATCGGCGGATCAACGTTCGCTGTTCTTCGCACTTCAATGCGCGGAATGTTTCCTTCGCTCTTGAAACCTTCGACGATAACCAGGTCACATGGCGCGAGCTCACGGAGCAACTCGTCGAGAGTCGCAGCTCGCTGCGGTGTTTCACTCAGCAGTGCCCAGCGCGAGCCGGTGGCGATCAGCACCTGCTGTGCCCCGGCGTCGCGATAGCGGAACGAGTCCTTTCCGGGTCGATCCATATCGAACCCGTGATGCGCATTCTTCAATGCCGACACCGCGAGCCCATCGGAGCGAAAAATCGGAATCAGCTTTTCGATCAGCGTCGTCTTCCCGCTGTTCGAGTAGCCGATGAATCCAATCGCTTTCACTCGGAGTTCAACCGACGTGCTGCGCAATGAAAGACTTCACCGTGTCCGCATCGGCGGCAAGCACGGCGAACCGCTGCGGACGCGCTTCGAGCCCTGTATATGCGGCAGGCCTGTCGGGCTCGCGCCCGATGGCCTCGAAGATTGTTTGCGGAAACTTTGCGGGAAGGGCAGTCTCGAGGCAGATCATCGGCACGTCCTGATCAATATGTTGGAGTGCTACCTTGATTCCGTCAGCTGTATGAGGGTCGACAATGACACCGTACCTCTCGAAAGTCGTGCGGATCGTGCGAATGCGATCCGTATGCGTACTGCGGCCGGATACCAACCCGCTCGCGCCGACGAGTGGCCAGATTGGCGTCCCGCCCAGGTGAAATTCACCACGTGTATCGACTTCCCACCACAGTTCTCGCAATAACTCGGTGTCGCGCTTGACGAGGTCGAAAATGAAGCGCTCGAAATTCGACGCTTTCGAAATATCCATCGACGGACTACTCGTCGCGTGAGTCTCACCGCTACCACGAACACGATAACGACCGGTGTGGAAAAATTCGTCGAGCACGTCGTTCTCGTTGGTCGCCAGTACCAGCCGTGCGATCGGCAAGCCCATCTGCTTGGCAACCCAGCCCGACAGAATGTTGCCGAAATTGCCCGAAGGTATGGCAAACGACACCTTCTGCTCGCTTGACCGTGTCGCCGCCAGATAGCCTTTGAAGTAATAGACAACCTGCGCGACCACTCGGCCCCAGTTGATCGAGTTGACGCTGCCGATGTCGAAACGTTGCTTGAATTCCAAATCGCCAGCGATGCTCTTGACGACGTCCTGACAATCGTCGAACACGCCTTCCAGCGCCACGTTGAAAATATTGGCGTCCGACAGCGAATACATCTGCGCGCGCTGAAACTCGCTCATCCTGCCGTTCGGCGAAAGCATGAAGACATTGATGCGGTCACGGCCGCGCATTGCGTATTCGGCAGCCGATCCCGTATCGCCCGAGGTTGCTCCCAGCACATTCAGGCGCTGTCCGCGCTGGACGAGAACGCGCTGGAACAGTCCAGCCAGCAATTGCATCGCAAGATCTTTAAACGCCAGCGTTGGACCATTGGAAAGTTCAAGGAGTCCGATTCCTGGGGCAAGCCAGCGCAGCGGCGTGATGTCCTCCGGACGACTATCGTCGCGTGCATTCGAAAAAGTTGCCGCCGTGTAAGTTTCGTGCGTAAGTTGGGAAAGCTCATCCGGCGCGATGTCATCGGCGAACTTGCCGATGATCACACTCGCCAGCTCGGCGTACGACAATGAGCGCCAGGAATCGAGCTCGGCAATGCTGACGGCGGGATATGACGCCGGCACGTACAGGCCACCATCGGCCGCCAGCCCCGACAACAATATCTCGGTGAATGACTGCTCGGGCGCGCGACCGCGCGTCGAGACGTAACGCATCGCTTACAACAACTCTTCTTGTCGCACGCGAATCACCGGCGCCAGTACGGTCGGTAGTGCTTCGATGCGTGCAATCGCGGCATTCACATCGCGCTCCACCGCGTCGTGCGTCAGCATGATGATGTCGGTTTGATTCTCGCCTTCCGACGGCTCGCGCTGAAACAACGCATCGATCGAGATGCGACCGTCCGCGAGATGGCGGGTGATATCCGCCAGCACGCCTGGCTGATCGGCGACCCGCATGCGGAAGTAATACGAAGTGACCGTGTCGTCGACGCTGAGCCACGGCCGTGCGGCGATGCCTTCCGGCTGAAACGCCAGATGCGGTACGTGGTTCTCGGGGTCTGCGGTATGCAGGCGCGTGACATCGACCAGATCGGCGATGACAGCCGACGCCGTCGCTTCAGCTCCCGCCCCCTGTCCGTAATACAGCGTCGTTCCCACCGCATCGCCTTTGATCAAAATCGCGTTCATCGCGCCTTCGACGTTGGCGATCAATCGTTGCAGCGGCACCAGCGTGGGATGAACTCGCAGCTCGATCCCGGCAGACGTCCGCTTCGTAATTGCGAGCAGCTTGATGCGGTAGCCGAGCTGCTCCGCATACTTGATATCTTCTTTGGCGAGCTTGGAAATGCCCTCGACGTAGACCGCATCGATGTTGATCGGCACGCCAAATGCAATCGAAGACAGGATCGCCAGCTTGTGGGCCGCATCGATGCCCTCGATGTCGAACGTCGGATCGGCCTCCGCATAGCCGAGCCGTTGCGCTTCTTTTAGCGCCGAGTCGAAAGTAATCCCCCGTGAACGCATCTCGGACAAAATGAAGTTGCTGGTGCCGTTGATGATGCCGGCAATCCATTCGATCCGATTCGCGGTCAATCCCTCGCGCAGCGCCTTGATGATCGGAATACCGCCCGCCACCGCAGCTTCAAACGCAAGCATCACGCCATGCGTTCGCGCAGCGTCGAAGAGCTCATTACCGTGCCGCGCCAGCAGCGCCTTGTTGGCAGTGACCACATGCTTGCCGCGCCTGATTGCATCGAGCGCAAGCGAGTTGGCAGGTTCGTATCCGCCCATCAGCTCGACGACGATGTCGATATGCGGCCTACCGATGACGTCTTCGAAATTTGACGAAATCGGAACGCTCGAGCCGACTATCGCACGCGCCTTGTCGACATCGCGCACAGCGATCGCTGCGACCTCGATGCCACGCCCGGCCCGACGCGCAATTTCCTGTTGATTACGCCGCAGAACTTCGTAGGTGCCGCGGCCGACGGTGCCGAACCCGAGCAGTCCAATCTGGATTGGTTTCACACAGATTCAGTCGCCGGGCGCGCCGGCGGCCGGCTCTCTTGACTATTAAGCAACTGCACGCTCCGGGCTGACCTTGCCATCCCTACGGAGCATCTCCTTGACGCCGCGCACTGCTTGTCGAATCCGATGCTCGTTCTCGATCAACGCGAACCGAACATGGTTATCGCCGTAATCGCCGAATCCGATACCAGGCGATATCGCGACCTTGGCGTCGGCGAGCACTTTCTTCGCAAATTCGAGAGACCCCATCGACTGGTAGGGACGTGGAATCTCAGCCCAGATATACATTGAAGCCTTGGGGATTTCGACCATCCAACCGGCCTCGTGCAGCCCGCGCGTCAACACATCGCGCCGGCGCTGGTACTCACGGCGAATGCCGTCGACACAATCCTGCGGCCCTTCCAACGCGGCGATCGCCGCCACCTGAATCGGAGTGAATGTCCCGTAGTCGTGATAGCTCTTGATGCGCGAGAGCGCTGCCACCAGATCCTTGTTGCCGACCATGAAGCCGATTCGCCAACCGGCCATGTTGTAGCTCTTGCTCATCGTAAAAAACTCGACCGCGACCTCTCGAGCACCGGGGACCTGCATGATCGACGGTGCACGATGGTTCGGGTACGCGTCGTCGAACGTAATATCGGCGTACGCAAGATCGTGCACAACGTATATCCCGTACTGCCTTGCGAGCGTGATCACGCGCTCGAAGAAACCGAGCTCGACGCACTGCGCCGTCGGGTTGCTCGGAAAGCCCAGAATCATCATTCGCGGTTTGGGCAGCGACTCGCGGATCGAGCGCTCGAGCTCGGCGAAGAAATCGACGCGGCCGTCCATACGCACCGAGCGAATATCGGCGCCGGCGATGATTGCGCCGTAAATGTGAATCGGGTAGCTCGGGTTCGGCACAAGCACCGTGTCGCCCCGGTCGAGCGTCGCCAGCATCAGGTGCGCCAATCCCTCCTTCGACCCGATCGTGACGATCGTCTCGAATTCCGGATCGAGTTCGACGCCGTATCGTTGCTGGTACCAGGTCGCGATCGCGCGCCGCAGCCGGGGAATACCTTTCGATACCGAATAGCCGTGCGTGTCCTGACGCTGCACAGCCTCGATCATCTTGTCGACAATGTGGCGCGGCGTCGGACCATCGGGATTGCCCATGCTCATGTCAATGATGTCCTCGCCGCGTCGGCGCGCCGCCATCTTCAACTCGCCAGTGATATTGAAGACGTAAGGGGGCAGGCGCTTGATGCGCGAAAACTCGATCATGGTCTAAAGATCAGATATCCGACGTGTTTGTACACGTCTGCGGCGCCGCAGGGCGTGCCTATAATGTACTCGAACACCTACCTAATTTCGTCGAGGGTTTTGCGCAATTTGAAGCTGCATGCCGACACGCCCACCACGCAAAACACCGTCACTGCGTACGGTCCGGGCTTCGTTGAAATCAACCGGGTACGCCATACAACCAATTTGATCGTTACCCCAGATCAGGTTGAGTCTTGGGCAGTTCCGAGTTTTGAAGGGCTAGACGTGGGTACGTTCGAGCGGCTGCGCGAGCTGCATAGCGAAGTCGTGCTGCTCGGCACTGGCGCTCGCCAGCGCTTCCCGCACCCACGGCTGACGCGTCCCCTAACCGATGCACGGATCGGTCTCGAAGTCATGGATACACAGGCCGCCTGCCGGACGTACAACATATTGGTAGCGGAAAGCCGCAAGGTCGCCGCTGCGCTTTTCGTTGAAGGTTGAGGATTCAAACCCTGATGCCTCTTGCCATCGATAGCAACGTACCGGACTTCACCGCCGCGTCGACAGGCGGCGATTTCACTCTGTCCGCACATCGCGGCAAGACCGTTGTTCTTTATTTTTATCCAAAGGACAACACGCCTGGCTGCACTACCGAGGGTCAAAATTTTGCTGCCTCAAGTGCCAAGTTCACAAACGCGAACGTCGTCATAGCTGGCATATCGCGCGACAGCGTGAAATCGCACGATGGCTTCAAAGCCAAGATGAAATTTCCGTTCGAACTGATCTCGGATCCCGATGAAAAGCTGTGCGAGCTTTTTGGCGTGATAAAGATGAAGAACATGTACGGCCGTCAGGTGCGTGGTGTCGAGCGCAGCACGTTTGTGATCGATGGTTCCGGCAAGTTGCGCAAGGAGTGGCGAGGCGTCAAAGTACCTAATCATGTCGATCAGGTACTCGCCTTTACGCAGTCACTCGCATGATGTTTGCCCTTCGATGTTTATCTGATGGATCGATCAACTAGCTGATGCCACTTCCGAAAGCACCGACCAAGCCCGCTACTGTCCTGACGTCAATTCCGTTGGAGCCGGCCCCGGAGCCGCAACAACCGCATACGGAACGTTCGCCTAGTGCCGTGGTGCCGCTGGCACCTGTTCTGCGTGCGCCGCAGACTCCTCACCCCGTATCGGCCAGGTCAAGCCCGGGGACCCGGCTCGCAGTCGTCGAGTCGCAATCGCACCCTGCGAAGGGCCCGGCAAAGAAGCTGCGGTCGACCGGCGTGCCGCGGCTCTTCGTACTCGACACAAACGTGCTGCTACACGACCCGACGAGTCTCTTCAGGTTCGAAGAGCACGACGTGTTCTTGCCGATGATGACGCTGGAGGAGCTGGACTCGCATAAGAAGGGAATGTCGGAAGTCGCTCGCAGCGCACGTCAGGTGTCGCGCACGCTGGATTCGCTGGTTGCCGCGACGAAAACTCCCATCGAAGATGGGATTCCGCTATCTGCCCTCGGCAACAAGGATGCAGCGGGCCGCCTGATTTTCCAAACGCAGGCACTGACGAGCACGCTGCCTGAGAGCCTCCCCGCCGGCAAGGCCGATAACCAGATACTAGGCGTCGTCCGTGGACTGAAAGACCTGCAGACGAACCGCGACGTGGTGCTCGTCTCGAAGGACATCAACATGCGCGTCAAGGCGCGCGTGCTCGGGTTGCAGGCCGAGGATTACACCAACGACAAGGTGCTCGAAGACACCGATCTGCTTTACACCGGTGTGATGCCGCTGCCCGCGAGCTTCTGGGACAAGAACGGCAAGGGAATGGAGTCGTGGCAGCACGGCGGCTTCACTTACTACCGAATCAACGGCCCGATCGTTAACGGACTGCTGGTGAATCAGTTCGTTTATCTCGAAAATGGAACGACGTTTTACGCGCAAGTGCGCGAGATCCGCGGCAAATCGGCAGTGCTGCGTGTGCTGCGCGATTACACGCATGCGAAGAACGCCGTATGGGGCGTGACCGCGCGCAACCGTGAACAAAGCTTCGCGCTGAACCTGCTGATGGATCCCGAGTGCGATTTCGTGACGCTGATCGGCCAGGCCGGCACCGGAAAGACACTGCTGGCGCTCGCTGCGGGTTTGTCGCAGACGCTTGAAACCAAGCGCTTCTCGGAAATCATCGTCACCCGTGCCACCGTCCCGGTTGGCGATGACATCGGCTTTTTGCCGGGTACAGAAGAGGAGAAGATGGCGCCCTGGATGGGTGCACTCGAAGACAACCTCGAGGTGCTGAACAAAACTGACGATAACGCCGGCGAATGGGGTCGCGCAGCGACCAACGATCTGATCCGCACTCGCATTCGTATCAAATCGCTCAACTTCATGCGCGGAAGGACATTCATCAGCAAGTATCTGATCATTGACGAGGCGCAGAACCTGACGCCCAAGCAGATGAAGACACTTGTTACGCGCGCCGGGCCAGGTACCAAGGTGGTCTGCCTCGGAAACATTGCGCAGATCGACACGCCGTACTTGACCGAAGGCTCATCGGGACTCACGTACGTAGTCGATCGCTTCAAAGGCTGGCTGCACTCCGGGCACGTCACTTTGCAGCGTGGCGAGCGGTCTCGACTTGCCGACTACGCGGCAGAAATCTTGTAATCACGCCTCGCATTGCGCATGTTTGCGATCGCGCCGCCGGTTGAACCGATGCTCGCGAAGATCGCGGAGGAGTTGCCTGTCTCGCCGGGGTTTTTGTTCGAGCCAAAGTGGGATGGCTTTCGTGCAATCGTTTTCCGCGACGCGTCTGATGTTTTCATTCAAAGCCGCGATCTGCGTCCGCTCGACCGCTATTTTCCCGAGCTGCACGACTCGCTGCTCGAGCGGTTGCCGTCCGGCTGCGTGATCGATGGCGAAATCGTCATCGCGGGGCCGAACGGCCTGGACTTCGATGCGCTGCAGTTGCGGCTACATCCGGCCGCCTCGCGTGTTGCGAAGCTGGCGAAGCAAACTCCTGCATCGTTCGTCGCGTTCGATGCGCTCGCGCTCGACGGCCGCAACCTCATGTCTGCTGCGCAAAGCGAGCGCCGTACTAGGCTGGAGGTAGCCTTGCGAGGCGTCGAGCCTCCGGTGCACCTGACGCCGATGACGATGGATCGCGCAGTTGCGCTGCAATGGCTCGAGCATTTTGAAGGCGCTGGCCTGGACGGCGTGATTGCCAAACCGTGCGACATCGCTTACGAGCCTGGC
>DATEOP010000111.1:0-10308 GCA_035274065.1 Burkholderiaceae bacterium | reverse complement strand
GTGATTTCACCGACGTCGAGCGCTACCTCGATCTGAGCACCACCATGTTCGACGGTCCATTGGGAGCGTTGCACCTGCGTGCGAAACACTGGCTTAAGTTTCACCGATCCGTCTTGTTTGGCCAGTAACTGCGGTAAGGGTGACTCCGAGAGTTGTGCGAGATCGATGGTGCCGCGCCCGCGCACCAACCGTGCCGGTGTCTCCAATTCACCGCGACGGCCGACTACGCGACTTTCAGATGAAGTCTTGAGCGTTTGTACCCAGCGTCCGTTGATTTGACGTACCCGCAATGCCATTCGATGGCGCTGCAGCAACCAGTCCGCGCTATCGAAGTAAAGGTTCTCGATGTTTACATCTGTGCGGACAGAGTTCGACAGGACACGATTGCGCCTGAGGCGTCCAATGTGCGCAGCAGCAAGTTGCAGCTTGAGTTCTGTCTCGGTCGCCATTCCGAGCGCGGTGAGGTTTAGAGGAAGCGCCGGCAGTGTATCTATCGAAACAGTAGCCGGACCGACTACTGAGGTGCGTAGCGCCGGCAGCGGCGCGATAAAGGCTACTAGCGCTCTGCGACCGCCTTCAAGCTCTTGAGGTCGGCTTCGAAGTCGGGACCGACCACCCGATGTTGGTGGCTGCCGCAACGTCAACCGAGCGCTGAACTTTGAACGTTGACGGCAGAATGAGTCCAATGCCTAGGAGCAGCACGGAGATTGCTATCAGGGTAAGGGCAATACGTTTCGCCCATCGCATCGCCGTACCTCCGTCCTAAGATCGAAGAGCCTAGCGTTCCTGAAGGAGTTTGTGTCATGAGTCCACTGAAAACCGTCTTGTTGGCTGCCGTGGTCTCCGCGCTAGCGGCGTGCGCAACCCCCGCTTCGCTGACGCCCGGAACTACGCTTGATGAGGCGCGCACCAAGCTCGGCAGTCCGACCGGGCGCTACGCACTGCCGGGCGGTGGGACCAGGCTGCAGTATTCGAACCAGCCGTTCGATCAGTCGGTCTGGAACGCCAATTTCGATGCGCAAGGGCGACTGACGGGCGTGGAGCAGATGATGACCGACGCTGCTTTCGCTCGTGTCCGGTCCGGCAAAGACACGCGCGATGACGTGCTGCGCGACTTTGGGCAGCCTGCCGACATGTTTTATTACAGACTGCGCGACGAAAGCGCTTGGATGTACCGCTACTTCACCTATGGTGGATTCAAGGCAGCGATGTTCGTGTACTTTGACCCGGCGGGCGTAGTCAAGCGCACCGAAACCGGGTTGGACCCGTGGTCCATACAAGACGGCGGCCGAAGCGACTAGCCCTATTGCAGCACTGACCCGGTGAGCGTCATGGCACAATTCGTGCCGCGATGTTGTACGGGTCCGATATCACCGCCAAGATTCTGGTCATCGATTCCCACGGGCAGCCGGTTCGCTGGGCATTGATGCAGCGTGCTGCGCGTTACTACGCAGCGGGCAAAGTCATAACCGAGCTGGGCGAAAATCTTTTCGGCATGGCAGGCGGTGTGCAGGAGGCCACCGGGGCGCGTTCGGAATTTGTCACCAGCTCGATCGTGATGATTCGTGGGCGGCACCGCATTCCCTTCGGACACGCGCATGTCGGTCTGACCAAGCACCGGTTGTTCGTGCGCGATCGTCAGATCTGCGCTTATTGCACAAGTCGTTTTGCCGAAGCCGATCTGACCGTCGAGCACATCGTTCCCGTATCACGCGGTGGCCGACATGAATGGACCAACGTCGTCACCGCCTGCCGTTCGTGCAACACGCGCAAAGGCAATCGGCGCCCCGAAGAAGCCAACATGCCGCTTAGCTACGTGCCGTACGCGGTATGCCGCAACGAGGGCTTTATTCTTAGCAACCGTCGCATCCTTGCAGATCAGATGACGTTTCTTCAGGCGTCGCTGCCACGGCATTCGCGTTGGGCGCAGTGATAGGTGGCAGCCGCGCTGTCGAATTCTCTGCTCTCGAACTCCTGATCTTTCCATTCAAGTCGTAGCACTGCGACAACTATTGTTCTGCAGCGGACCCATATTCGGGCCGCGTGGAGAACGAAATGACTTCGCAGTGGCAGCTCGAAATCGATGACACCGGACGCCAGGCGGAAACGTCGCGCGGATTCCCGGCGCGCATCGCCGCAGCGATTGCCATTCTGGCTGCGCTGACGTTCGTGGATGCGACACCCCAGATGACATTGGGCTCTGGCACGCGGGAACAGGCACATCCCGAGCGAACGATGCCGTCGGCATGCGGAGCGGAGGCGGTCGCACGCGCGCAGCGCGAGCTGCTCGGGATTCGTCCAGCGAGTCCGGCCGTCAATGCTTGAGCGCTCCTGACGACAAAGGCCACGCAAGCGTGGCCTTTGTTCCAGTGCAAAGCGAGTTGCGTTACTTCAGGTGCTTGCTGACGTACTTGGTGAGCTCGAACATCGACGCTTGAGCCTTACCGAACAGGGCGCGCAGCTTGTCATCCGCATTAATCATGCGGCGATTCGCCTTGTCCTGCAGATTGTTCTTCTTGATGTACTTCCAGATCTGACTGGTGACCTCGGTACGAGGCATCGGAGTCGAGCCGATGATCGATGCCAGAGGGCCGGTGGGCATCATCGGCTTCATGAATGCCGCGTTCGGCTTACGCGCGGTTTTCTTTTTCGCTGCCTTTTTGGCTGGCGCTCTTTTTACCGACTTCTTGGCTACTTTCTTAGACGACTTTTTGGCCGACGATTTCTTGGCTGATTTCTTTCCCGCTTTCTTTGCCTTCTTCATTGCCATTACTTTTCTCCTTCTCGGGGTTGGTCACAGCGACAGGGTTCTCGATTCGAATTGCCAGAGAGCACTCTCGATGCGTGACGCGATCCTAAGCGAATCGGAGTGAATTACAAGAGGAAAGATGATCTTCAGAGGAGAATTGCGTCTCAGCAACGCATTTCTCCCTCTCAAAAATCTCAAAAAATCGGTGCAGTGCGCACGAGAGCTATACAAGAAATAGGCGTTCTACTCGCGTCGACACAATATCTAGTATGCACCTCAGGCCGCTGCGGCACGCTCCAGATCCGCGATCATCCGCTCGATGCGGGCGCCCAGTTTTTCAGTGGTCACCTGCTCGCGTAACCGCTCGATCATCAGCGGAAAGGCAAACGGGGACGGCCGCGAAAGCAACCGATAGACGACCTTCTGCGCCCTCATGCGGGCAAGCGCCGCGTGCAACCGCTCGATGTCGAGCTCCTGCTCGAGGACTTCGCGCTCGGCTTGCGCTAGCAGCTTGTTACCGGTGTCGTACTTGCGGAAGACTTCGTAGAACAATCCGGAGCTCGCCTGCAGCTGCTTGATCGACTTGGAAGCACCCGGGTAACCCTGAAAGATCAGCCCTGAAATGCGCGCCACCTCTCGGAAGCGCCTCCGAGCCAGCTCACCCGCGTTCAGACTTGCCAGGACATCCTCCAACAGATTTTCCGAACTCAGCAATTGATCGGATCGCACCTGCCACGCTCCCATCCAGTCGATATCGACCGGCGACAGCAGTTCAAATCCATAGTCGTTCATCGAAATGGAAAAGGTCGATGGCGTGCCCTGGCCGATTCGATATGCGAGCAGTGATCCGAGTCCAATGTGAGCGTGGCGTCCGGCAAACGGATAGACGAACAAGTGACGTCCCTCGCGTGAGCGCATCGATTCGACCACTAACGTGTCGCGCGTGGGCACTTTCGACCATTTGCCTTGCAGCTCGATTAAAGGTCGTGCGAGCTGCATTTCCGGAGCTTCGTAGTTTCCGGCGAGCGCCCCTTCCAGTTCGCGCAACGCCGCGTCCGCCATTTCGCTTGATAGCGGCATCTTTGCGCCCATCCAGCGCGGCACGGCGCCTTGCCTGCTCTTTGCCGGGCGTACGTAGGCTGTCATCTCATGCACGCGGACCAGCTCGAGCATGCGGCCGCCGAACAGAAAAGTGTCTCCCTTGCGAAGACGGCTGATAAACGACTCCTCCATCACGCCCACATCGCGGCCATTCATTGTTTTGATCAGCATCGATGCGTCGGAGACAATCGTGCCGATCGACATTCGATGCCGCTGCCCGATGCGCGGGCTATCGACGCGATACGCGCCTTGGGCATCGCGGCTAACGCGTTGATAGTCCGGATACGCGCGCAACGCCTCGCCACCGCGGCCGACGAAGTCGAGCGCCCATTGCCAGTCTTCGTCGGACAGTGCACGGTAGCTCCATGTGTCGCGCACCTCGGCGAGAAGCTCGTCCTCGATAAAGCCAGTGCCGAGTGCGACGGTCACCAGATGCTGAACGAGTACGTCGAGCGGACGCTCGGGCGCCCGCCGTGATTCGATTCGTCCGTCCGCTAACGCACTTCTTGCCGCGGCGGCTTCGACGAGCTCCAACGTGTTGGTTGGAACCAGCGTTACACGCGACGCGCGCCCCGGCGCGTGTCCGCTACGTCCCGCGCGCTGCAACAGGCGCGCCACGCCTTTCGGACTGCCAATTTGCAGCACACGCTCGACCGGCAGGAAATCAACGCCAAGATCCAGGCTCGAAGTCGCGACTACCGCCTTTAGCCGACCTTCCTTGAGTCCAAGCTCCACCCAGTCGCGCACCTCGCGCGCCAGCGACCCGTGGTGCAAAGCAATCAAGCCCGCCCACGCGGGCCTAGCCTCGAGGATCGCCTGATACCAAAGCTCCGCCTGCGAGCGTGTATTGGTAAATATCAGTGTGGTCGAAGACGATGCGATCTCGTCAACGACAGGTGGCACCATTCTTATGCCAAGGTGCCCGCCCCATGGAAAGCGGCCAGGCTCCTCGGGCAATAACGTATCGACGATCAGCGTCTTGTCGATCCGGCCCTGAACGAGCGCGCAATCGTCGCGATTGAGCAGCACGCGCGCCGCGTGCTCTGTATTACCCAGTGTCGCCGACAGACCCCACATCGGCAGCGGCCCGCGCGCCCAACGCCGGAGCCGTGCAAGCGCCAGCTGCACCTGCACGCCACGCTTGGTGCCGAGCAGCTCGTGCCACTCGTCGACAACGACCATTGCCAGGTCTGACAACTGCTCGCGAGCGTCGGATCGCGTCAGCATCAGGCTCAGCGACTCGGGGGTCGTGATCAACACCTCCGGCAGTTGCTTCGACTGACGTGCGCGTTCGGCCGAGTCAGTGTCGCCCGTCCGCACGCCCACTTGCCACGCAAGGCCAAAGTCATCGAGCGGCGCTGCTAAGGAGCGTGCGGTATCAGCTGCCAAAGCACGCATCGGCGTCAGCCACAACATCCGCAATCCCCCGGCTTTCACCTCTCCGCCGAGCGCACGATTCAGCAACGCAAACCATACTGCGTATGTCTTTCCCGACCCGGTGGTTGCGTGCAACAACCCCGAGCGCCCTCCCGCGACGTGCCGCCATACGTCGCGCTGAAATTCGAACGGCTGCCAGCCGTGTGCGGCAAACCAGCCGTCGGCACTGGGCAGCGTCAGCTGCGCATTCGCACGTTCGCCCTGCGCTCGCTTCGACACAGCGTTCGCATCGGCTTCCGCTTTGCGCTCTTCACGCGTCTTTTTCGCCCGCAGCGCTCGTAGCTGCGTGCCGACGTTCGGCCCGGGCGGAAAGGGTGCTTGTCGATCGCTCACAAATCTCCTGTTGCCGAGTTATGCGCCCGCACTCGCAAGCAGCGCCTGCAGCGTGCCCAGCGTGTCAGCCTCCTCGACAGGTTTGTCGCGCCGCCAACGCAACATGCGCGGAAAGCGAACGGCGATTCCGCTTTTATGGCGATGCGATCGCTGGATTCCTTCAAAGCCGATCTCGAACACCATCGTCGGCGTAACGCTGCGTACCGGGCCGAATTTCTCGACCGTCGTGCGCCGAATTGCAGCGTCGACCTGGCGTATCTCATCATCGGTTAACCCGGAGTAGGCCTTGGTGAATGGCACCAGCACACGCTCCTCCACTCCTGCTTCCGAGGTCCAAACCGCAAACGTGTAATCGGAATACAGGCTTGCCCGGCGACCGTGGCCTCGCTGCGCGTACACCAAGACCGCGTCGACGGCGTACGGATCAATCTTCCACTTCCACCAGTTGGCGTTTGCATCCTTGGTGCGGCCAACTCGATAAGTCGAGTCGACGTGCTTGATCATCAAGCCTTCGACACCACGGTCGCGCGACTGCTCACGCATCGATGCCAGTTCGTCCCACGACTCCGCTGCCACACGGGGCGATATCAGCGTGCCGTGGTCGCCAGCGATGTGCTCCAACGCAGCACGGCGCTCGGTCTGGCGCCTCTGTCGATAGTCCTGTCCGTCCAGTTCCAACAGGTCGTAAGCCATGAATACGGCTGGCGCATCGCGCAGCACATTCGCGGTCAAGCTTTTGCGAGTGACACGTTTCTGCAGCAACGCAAACGGCTGTGGAGCGTTGTCGCGCCAGACCAGAATTTCTCCATCGAGCACGGTCCCGTCCGGCAGCAAGCGCGCACCCTCGACGATCTCTGGAAAGCGCTCGGTAATGAGCTCCTCACCCCTTGACCAGATCCATACCTTTCCGCGGCGACGAATCAGCTGTGCACGGATGCCATCGTATTTCCATTCGATTAACCAATCCGACGGTGCACCCAATTCCTCCGCGATTCGCTCGAAGGGAAGCGTCAGCGAATGCGCCAGAAAGAAGGGATAGGGATGACCATCACCAACGGAGTATTCGCCCGAATCGACCAACGACAGATAGCGCTCCGGTGTAGGTGCCGATGAAGCGTCCGTGTAGCCGATCATCCGCTGCGCAATGAGCTTCGCGTCAATTTCCGAGTGCTCTGCAAGCGCGCGGATAACGAGCAGGCGCGAAACTCCAACGCGAAATCCGCCGCCGATCAGTTTGATCAACAGGAACCGTTCGGGCGTTTCCAGCTCAGCGACATACTCCGTCAACGCCGCGAGCACGTCAGCGGGCGCGCATCGGCGAAGCGGCAGTAGCCGCTGTTCGATCCAGAATGCAAGCGAGCCGTCGCTGCCTCCGGTCGGCGGGGGCAACAGCAACGCAATCGTCTCAGCCATGTCGCCGACGGCTTGATAGCTCTCCTCGAACAACCACTCGGGCAGATTGCTTCTTTCAATGGCAAAGTCGCGCAACAGACGCGAGTTGATTGCCTGCTTAGGCTTTCCACCCGCAAGGAAGTAAACCGCCCAGGCGGCATCCGCCGCATCAGCGATTGCAAAGTAGCGCTTCAGCGCATCGACCTTTGAGCGTGTGGAGGTCGAAGTGTCAAGCTCGTTGAAAAGCCTTGCGAAGCGCTTCATGCAGAGTCTTGCGCGGGCTCGAGCAAAGCTGCGTCGCCAGCTTCTTCATCGCCGTATTCGGTTTCGAATGCTGAAGCGGCAAATCCATGCTCGCTGAGCCAGCGCACCAGCACTGGGACCTGTCCGTGTGTGACGATCACCTGTTGCGCTTCAGTCGCATCGATTGCCCGCAGTAGGCCGGGCCAATCGGCGTGATCCGACAGCACGAACCCCCGGTCGAGCGATCGTCGCCGGCGCGCCCCGCGCAGCCTCATCCAACCCGAAGCGAACGCGTCCGAATAATCGCCAAAGCGACGCAACCACAGCGAACCCTGCGCCGAAGGGGGCGCCAGGATCAGTGCACGCGACAGATCCGCCTTGTCGGTTTCCGATACGAGCTGGGTGGGCGGTAGCGGCACACCGCTCGCGCGGTAAGCGCGATTCAGAGGTTCGACAGCACCATGCACGACGATGCGGCCGATGCTCGGATCCACACCCGACAGGATTCGCTGCGCCTTGCCAAACGCGTAACAAAACAGAATCGATGCACGTCCACTATCTGCGTTAGCGCTCCACCAAGCATTGATCTCGTTGAATACCTGCTGCGAGTCGTCCCAGCGGTAGATTGGCAATCCGAAAGTCGACTCCGTAATGAACGCGTCGCAGCGCACCGGTTCGAACGGGAGGCACGTGGCATCCGCATTGAGCTTGTAGTCGCCCGACGCCACCCAAACGCGGCCGTTTTTTTCAACCCTGACCTGCGACGAGCCGAGCACGTGTCCGGCGGGGTGCAACGAAACACGAACGCCGTTGATGTCGATCGCTTCTCCATGCTTGACTGTCTGCAGCGAGATGGCACCAAGCCGAGTGCGAAGCACGTGTTCCGCTGCCTTTGCTGCGAGATACCTGCCGTGCCCGGGACGCGCATGGTCACCATGAGCATGCGTGATCACCGCTCGATCAACATCGCGCCAGGGGTCGATATAAAAATCACCTGGCGGGCAATACAAGCCCTGCGGGCGCGCGACGATCAATGGAGGTTCTGCCATGGCCTCAACAAACGATCCAATGCCCTTGAGCTAGCGATGAGAGGCAACAACAACGTAGAACCGTAAGCACAAGAAAATCGAAGTGAATGCAGCAATGCCGGCGACGGTGACCGGTGGTGACTGGCCCGTATCTAACCGTCGTCGCGGCGCGTAGCAACGACTGTCAACAGACGCACCAATTGATACGCGATCCAACTTGTCGCACGTCGCATGGGACTCCGGCGTGCGCACGCCTCGTCATCTACAAGGGTCGAGTCATTGGCGATCGCCTCTTCAAGCGCGTGTTGCAAATCTTGCGCGAAAGCTTCGTCATAGACGGCAACATTTGCCTCACGTGCCAGCAGAAGACTATAGGGGTCAATGTTGCTTGATCCCACAGTCGCCCATTTCTGATCCACTACGGCCACCTTGGCGTGCAGATAGCTTGGGGTGTATTCATAAATCTCAACGCCGCACTTGACCAAGTCACCATACAAGGCCTGCTGCGCGTAATGCTGCAACCGATACTCGACCAATCCCTGTAACAACAAGCGGACCCGCACGCCACGCTCGGCCAAGTTGCAAAGCTCATCGCGAAACTTTTTGCCGGGCAAAAAATAGGCGTTCGCAATCAGGACTTCGCTTCTTGCATGACTAAAAGCGTCCAGATAGGCACGCTCGATCGTGCTGCGATTGCGCAGGTTATCGCGGAGGAGCAGTGCTGCACGCACATTGCCTGTCGCAGAGGGTGGCTCAATGAGCTCCGGCCGGGACGAGGGTCTTCGTCTCATTTGCAAAACAGATACGGTCCACCAGAGCCTGGTGACCGTAAACGCGATCGCACCGACCAGCGGGCCTTCGCACGCGACCGCAAAATCGAAGCGCGGACCGAGTTTCGCGCGCACGGGCTCCGGGTCCGGATGGTGGTAGTCGTCGATGATGTTGATCCCACCGACGAAGGCGAGCCGATTGTCGAACAAGGAGACCTTCCGATGCAGACGGCGCAGGAGCCGCCGCTCGAGCCGCCACCAGCGTGCTCGCCTAAAGACGATAACCTTTGCTCCCGTGGGTCGAAGCCTCGCGATCAACAGGTCAGCAGCAGCCTGTGAGCCGAACCCATCGATCAGAAGGTGCACTGCGACGGCGCGCTGCGCCGCTCCTGCGAGCGCAGCGCAGACCCTCTCGCCGATGTCGTCCAGCTCAAAGATGTAGGTTTCGATGTAGATCGATTGTGCGGCTGCATCGATGGCCGCAAGGAGCCGCGGGAAGTACTCTGTCCCGTTTCGCAGCAGCTCGACACGATTACCCGCGTAGACGATCGGCCTGGTGCTGGTTGAGAGCTTGCGAAAGACGCGCTCTGCACGTCGAGCCGGCGGCTCGAGCAGCACCTGTTCGTTCATCTCGCCGGGCTCATGCCACTTCCATGTCTGCGATCAGTGGCATGTGGTCAGAGCGCTGCGCCCACTCGACGCCCTTCGGCACTCGCACGTCGTTTACTTTGAAACCACGCACGTAAATGCGATCCAGCTGTAGCCACGGCATCATGCTCGGATAAGTTCGTGCGACGTGTGAGCGTGGTAATTCACGCCACGGTACAAGCTTGTCGCGCAAGCGCGGCTTGCATTGACGGCGATTGAACTCCGAGGCCGCTTCGATAACGTCAAGCTCGTTGTGCAGCACCTGATCTACGCCGCGCTGCCAGTCGTTGAAATCGCCCGCGATGATCAGGGGCGCCCCTTTCGGAACTTCTGTCTTTACGAACTCGATCAGGAATTCGGCCTGCCGCACTCTGCTGCGCTTGATCAGACCGAAGTGCGTATTGATCAGATGAATGTCCAGTGCACCTTTATTGGTTTCAACATGCGACACCGCGTGCAACAGCCCGCGTTTCTCGAGCGCGTGATCCGAAATATCATGATTCAGACTCCTGCCAATCGTGTGGCGCGAGACGATGGCGTTACCGTGATGACCGTGCGGATAAACAGCGTTCATCCCGTACGCGCGGTGCAGGTAACTGCCGGTGCA
>DATEOP010000110.1:0-10455 GCA_035274065.1 Burkholderiaceae bacterium | reverse complement strand
AAGGAACGATGCGCTGGGGATCGCACTGCGCGATCTCACGGAGCCGCCGTGCGATATCGCGCAGCGCTTCTTCCCAGGTCACGCGAACGAAGCGGCGCTCGCCCTTCGCGCCGATGCGCTTTAGCGGATGCAGCACACGGTCAGCGTGATAAGTGCGCTCCAGATACCGCGATACCTTGGTGCATAACGTGCCGGCGGTGGTCGGATGCGTCGGATCGCCAGCAATTTTCACCGCCACCTTGCGGCCCTGTTGTTCGCGCACAATGATCAGCATCGAACACGTATCGGGGCAATCATGCGGGCACGCCGCACGGACAACGGTGTCAGTGGCCTCTGCGGCGTCGGCTATTGGCCCCATGCGTTGTCCATTGCTAACCCTCAGCTTCGATGAATTTCACTCACCATTGGCTGCGCAATGATCCGATCAAAAAACGATTCGCACGCGGCAACCTGGTCATAACTGATGTATTCGTCCGGCTTGTGCGCCTGGTCGATGCTGCCGGGGCCGATCACCACCGTAGGAATGCCGGCTTTGGCGAACATACTGGCCTCGGTAGCGAAGCCCACCGCACCGGGGCTTAGGTGCGTCGTACCAGCAACTTGCTGCGCCCACCGCACGAGCCGGTGGTCGGGCTCGATGCCGAACGCCGGCAAGTCCATACCGAGCTCAAACGCAATACCGGCATCGTTCGTAACGCGACGCATTTCCGTCACCAGGTCGCGCTCGGCGAATTCGACGATGGCCCGCGTCACGCCGTCTGTCGAAGTGGCCGGCAGATTGCGAATCTCAAACATGAAGTCACAGTCACGTGGAACGACGTTGACGGCGATGCCCCCCTTGATCACACCGGTTTGCAACGTTGTATACGGCACCGCAAAGCGGGAATCGCGCGTTTCTTCGCGTGCCAGCCGATCGGCGGTCCGACGGATGAATGCGACCAGTCGCGCAGCGAACTCGATTGCATTGACGCCTTCCGGCGTCAGTGACGAATGCGCCTCGCGACCGCGCACGCGACAACACATATCCCGCTTGCCCTTGTGCGCAACGATGGCCCGCATGTCCGTCGGCTCGCCGATGATGCAACCCGCCGGGCGAATACCGCGGTCACTAAGGTCCGCGAGCAGATCGCGCACGCCGAAGAAAGTGGTTTCCTCGTCATAGGTCAGCGAAAGATGCAGCGGCAATCTTTCCTGCGCCGCCAGAAACTTCGGCACTGCCGCGAGTGCGATCGCGATGAAGCCTTTCATGTCCGCGGTGCCGCGACCATGGATGCGATCCTCGCGGTGATCCGCAACGAATGGATCGCTCGCCCAATCCTGGCCATCGACGGGAACCGTATCGGTGTGGCCCGAAATTACGAGTCCTCCGGTCTTGTTCCGCTCGGGCTCGGCCGACAGCGTGGCAAAAAGGTTGGCCTTGTTGCGGGCCGCGTCATAGATGAGGTTTGAGCGAACGCCGTGCCGCGCAAGCTCATCGCGGGCGTACTCGATTAGCCCGAGATTAGAGTCGCGGCTGACGGTGGGAAACGCAATCAGCCGGTCGATCATCGCGAGCGACGCGGGAGAAGGCGTTGCGTTCGAAACTGCAGCGGACGCCTGACGGCCGGTCAGCGGTAGGTCAGCGGGCTTGTTCATAGGCTGATTCTAGTGCGCGTAGCATTCACTTTCTGCCTGTTTCGACCGCAAAAGTTCATGCAGCTGATCGACCGAGTCGTCCAATTCCGCGCTGAAATTCAGCAAATCCGCCGCGACATTCACGCCCATCCCGAGCTTCGCTTCGAGGAAACGCGCACCAGTGATCTTGTTGCGCAAAAGCTGTCCGATTGGGGGCTTGAAGTCACTCGCGGGCTTGGCGGCACCGGAGTCGTTGGCACGATGAAGCATGGAAAGTCAAAGCGCGCGGTCGGTTTGCGTGCCGATATGGACGCGTTGCCTATTCAGGAGACGAATGACTTTGCGCACCGTTCGACTCACGCCGGCAAGATGCACGCATGTGGGCATGATGGCCACATGGCGATGCTGCTCGCGGCGGCAAAATACCTGGCCGAAGCAAAGTCGCTCGATGGAACGGTCCACTTCATCTTTCAGCCTGCCGAGGAGGGCGGCGCCGGCGCGCAACGAATGATCGATGACGGGCTGTTCGAACGCTTCGCCTGCGATGCGGTTTTTGGGATGCACAACTGGCCCGGGCTCAAGATGGGCGAGTTCGGGGTGACCGGGGGTCCGGTCATGGCGTCGAGCAACGAATTTGAAATCGAAGTCATCGGTAAAGGCGCGCACGCCGGCATGCCGCACCTGGGAATTGATCCGGTTTTCGTCGCGGTGCAGATCGTCAATGGTCTGCAGGGCATTATCACGCGCGTCAAGAAACCGATCGATTCAGCGGTGTTGTCGGTCACGATGATCCAGGCGGGGGAAGCGACCAACGTCATTCCGCAAAGCGCCAAGATCAGCGGTACGGTGAGAACCTTCAGCGACGATGTCACTGCGCTCGTTGAGAAACAGATGCAGCGCATCGTCGAGATGACGGCCGCGGCCCACGGCGCCTTGGCGGAATTCGAGTTTCGCTGGAACTATCCGCCGACAGTCAATGACCCGCACGAAGCGGAGTTTGCGGCGACCGTGATGGACGACATCGTCGGTCGGGACAACGTTGTCCGCAACATCGAGCCCACAATGACCGCTGAGGATTTCGCGTTCATGTTGAAGGCGAAGGCGGGCGCTTATGTGTTCATTGGCAATGGCGATGGGACGCATCGCATGGCTGGGCACGGCCTCGGACCTTGCATGCTGCACAACCCATCGTACGATTTCAACGATGATTTGATTCCGTTAGGGGCCACTTACTGGGTCCGGCTAGCCCAAAAATTCCTGGCGCGATGAATTCGGCGAAGGCCCGAAAAGCGGTAGGTTGCCTCGAGGAGCGCAGACGAACTTGACGCTGCGCTGAGCACCGCGGGCGCCAGATCTGCCCGCCTGATAGCTTTAGGGGCTTGCCGCTAGTCCATACGCCGGAATGCGGTGGTTTTCCCCGGCGGTTACTGTCTATGGCCGCAGCCCCACCGGCTGTATCTTGCCCTCCTGATGCATTCGTCATTCATTCGCGCTTTTTTTGCCATCGTCTCCATCGTGAGCATTTGTGGCTGTGCGACCGTGACGGGTGAGGCAACGCAGGCGATCAACATTCAGACCGTCGATGCCAATGGCAAGCCCGTGGATGGAATGGCGTGCAGGATCGTCAACGGCTCCGCCGAATACATGGGCGATACGCCGCTGTTCGGTCTGAAGGTGCGCAAGTCGCCGACTCCCCTGGTCGTCGAATGCAAGCGCCACGGCTACGCGATGGCACGAGCGCTGATCATTTCGCGCGCCGACCTGGCGTCCGGCTCGACCGCTCAGTTGCTGTTGCCCGGCGGCAGCTCGATGCTGATCATTGATCACATCTCCGGCTTCATGTACCAGTATCCGCGCTGGATACGCCCGCAAGTGGGCACCGACATGATCTTCGACCGCCGTGACGAGAAGGGTCGCGACCCCACGCCCGGCCTTGTTACGCGCCAATTCGACGCGCACGTGCGCTACGCCAGCGGCGTACAAGACGCTAGGGTCGACTGATCGGCAGTGCACGCGCTAATTGCGCGCAGCGCTTCGGTCAAACTCCATCAGAAGCGTTCGGATATCGTTCAGCATCACTTCAGGATGCACGAACGCGAGCGAGTAAATCTCACGAACCGACCCGGCGGTGTCGATTAGAAACAGCTTCAGCATGTGATTGATCGCCCGTGTCGGGCGCCCTGACGCATCTGTTTCAACTCTGACATCCTGCCCAAACCCGTCAAGCAGCGGACTGAGCTCGGCCATTGTTCGCGCGGTGAAGAATTGCCATTCAAAGCCCGGAGCCGCACCCACGCTCTGTGCGTAGCTGCGCAATGCATCGGGCGTGTCGTTGGATGGATCAAAACTGATGCTGACGAACCGCACCCGCGAGCGGTCCGACGCGTCCGAGGCGATCCGGTCTCGCAGCGTTTTCATCGTTTGATACGCAAACGGACAACCCCAAGGATCGGTGCAGTACGTGTAGAAAAACGTCAGCAGCGTCACCTTGCCCCGGGTGTACGCCGAGAGTCGGCGCGCACTGGCGGACGCGTTCAGCAACACCCCGTCGGGACATTGCTGAATGCGCTGCAGCTGATACGTACCAGCGGAATTCGGCACGAAATCCATGTGCGGTGCGAGTCCCGGCCCAGGATCAGGCGCCGACGATGCCGGGTTGGGTAACGATAGGATCGCTGCCAGGATTACGCTGTCGGCACGCGCGTCGAACATGTCTAGATACTCTTCACATTACCGTGCGCCTTTGGCGGTGAACTTCATGTGGTGCGCACGCCCCAGCTGCTCCTTCGCAAAATCCACTTCGAACGCCGGCTTCAACTCCTTGCCGTCCCATTGGAACGCGCGCAGGAACTGCTCGTTGTCGGCGCCGCCTTTGTCCCACTTCTCGAGCAGGCTCGACGTGATGTAAACGCGCTTGCCGTCCCACGATTGGCTGATCATGTTGACTTGACGCCCGGTCTGCTTCTCGTACGTCTGCTTCGGCGCTTCCGGGTTGGAGAGGTCAAAGTATCGCGTCATGCCATCCATGAAAGTATTGACCCACAGTCCCTTTCCATCCGCGGTGATCGAGATGTCAACCGGGAGTGGAATCTTGCTCGGATCGGCGATCGTGCCCACTTCCTTTGCCACCCATTTGTCCCCGTCCTGCTTGACAAGCCATAGCTTTGACGTCAACGCAGCTGCGGTTATGGCCCAGTTGTCGCCGGGATTCAGCGACCACCGGATCTCGAGTGGCGCACCCGGCACGCTGAAGACCTGGCGTGGCTGCATTGCTTTCAGATCCCATAACACCATCGTGGCGCCGAACTTCTTCATCGCGGCTTCGTCTTTGATCAGCCCGCCGATATCGCGCATGTAGTTGTCGCGGCCGGTGAAGCTCGATGTCAGCATCACGTTTTTGCCGGGGTTGACCGCAATGTCGTAGCCATAGCCATCGCCTTGGACACCACCGACGGTGCCGGTGGGCAGGTCGTACTTGGCGACGAATGCACCCTTGTTGTTGTAAACAGCAATACCGGTGACGCCGCCGTTGTCCTTTGTGTTCGACAGCGTGCCGATCAGCATGCGACCGGGCATCGCGTAAAACGTGTGCGGTCCGACATAGCCGGTCTTCGCCGGCAGATCGGTAATAGTCTTGATCAGCTTCGGCTTGGCGGGGTTACTGCCGACATCGAACACGTAGATCTTGCTGTCGTTCAGTCCCCCGGCCCAGAGGTACCGGCGATCATCGGTAAATCCCATGTGGTGCGCCTCGCCGCGAGCACCGACCGAGACCTTGTGTATGACCTTGCCGTAGGTTTTCGAGCTCGGATTGGCGTCGATCGTCACCAGCTTGTCGAACCCGTCGCCCAGGCCTTGGACACCGAGCGTCCACACATGGACGTAGTCCTCCTGCCCCTTGATCAGGCCTGACATGTACGGTGAGTTGCAGGTTTCGTCGGCCCGCGCGATCTCGGCGAACGACACAGCCACAAGCGCTGCAACGGCAACTCGCTGCAGGTCCCGCCTCAAGCTCGATACACGTTTCATTTGACCTCCTCTTGTTTTCCCCCCCACGCCGAGGGGGTCCATGTGACACGCTTTCCCCGGCGGGCGACATCCGCACAGAGGCGAACTCGCCGCGTGCGCACAACGAACGGCTCAGCCGTTAGTACCGGGCATTCTGCGCCGACTTCGCCTAAAATTCGATCGTCCTTTGCCGCGGCTCCCGTGGCGTTCCCACTAAACGATGTCTGCAACGTCTGCAACGGCAGGCAAAGCGATTCGCATTCGCGGCGCCCGCCAGAACAATCTTCGCAATCTCGATCTCGATATTCCGACCGGCGAGCTGGTCGTTGTAACGGGCGTGTCAGGCTCAGGCAAGAGCTCGCTCGTCTTCGATACGTTGTACGCGGAGGGCCAGCGACGCTACGTGGAGACGTTCTCTCCGTACGCGCGCCAGTTTCTCGACCGAATGGATCGGCCTGCGGTCGACCGCATCGAAGGCGTGCCGCCGGCGATCGCCATCGACCAAACCAACCCGGTGCGCACCTCGCGCAGCACAGTCGGCACGATGACCGAGCTGAACGATCACTTGAAGCTTCTGTTTGCTCGCGCAGGCTCACTGTTCTGCCGCGGCTGTGCGCGGCCCGTACGGCGCGACAGCGCCGATAGCATTTACGCGGAGCTGCTGGAATACGCGGGGGGCGCGGGCGACCCGCAGATGATCGCCACGTTTCCCGTCGCGGTGCCGAAGAATTTCAGCGAAGACGAAGTTCGTGCCAGCCTGCAAGCGCAGGGCTACACCCGGACTCATCATGAGCGCACAGTGGCCGGCGCCAAGGTACTCGATGTCGTGGCCGACCGCTTTCGCGTCCTAAGCGTCGAGCGCTCACGCGTTATCGAGGCGCTGGAGCGCGCATTGCGCGTTGGGGCGGGACGCGTCGATCTGCACGTTCAGGCGGCTGACAAGGACGCTGAAACATTGAGCTTCAGCAATGACCTGCACTGCGCGCGCTGCGACATTCATTATGAAACGCCGCACGCCAGCACGTTTTCGTTCAACTCGCCGCTCGGTGCCTGCGATACGTGCCGCGGCTTTGGACGTGTCATCGGTGTTGACTATGGCTTGGTAATTCCTGATGAGCGCAAGACGTTGCGCGGTGGCGCGATCCGGCCGTTTCAATCGAAGTCATTCATAGAAAGTCAGCACGACCTCGAAAAGTCTGCAGCGAAAGACGGCATTCCACTCGACGTTCCGTATCGGGAACTGACGGCCATACAACAGCAGTGGGTCATCGAGGGCGGCCAAGGCTGGAAGAGCTGGAACAAGTCATGGCCGGGCGTCTGGTACGGCATCAAGCGCTTCTATGCGTGGCTCGAAAGCAAGGCATACAAGATGCACATTCGCGTGCTGCTGTCGCGCTACCGCTCGTACACGCCATGTCCGATTTGTCAGGGCGCCCGGCTGAAGCCCGACGCGTTGTTGTGGCGTATCGGTGGTCGCGCAGAAGCGGACGCCGCCTTGGCCAGCGACGGCAAGTATGTTCGATACAGGCCGGTCGCGACGCAATGGGATGAGAGTCGGCTTTCAGCGCTACCTGGCTTGTCGTTGCACGATCTGATGCTGCTTCCGATCGAACGTGTGAAGACGTTTTTCGATCGCGTGCACTTACCCGCGCCGCTCGACCAAGCCAGTGAGATGCTGCTCGATGAGTTGCGCGCACGACTGAAGTTTCTGGTCGATGTCGGCGTCGGGTATCTGACGCTGGATCGGCAAAGCCGAACCCTTTCGGGTGGCGAGGTACAGCGAATCAATCTGACGACCGCGCTCGGCACTTCGCTGGTCAACACGCTGTTCGTACTGGACGAGCCGTCGATTGGGCTGCATCCGCGCGACATGCATCGAGTGGTGGAAGTGATGCATCGTCTGCGCAGCGCCGGCAATTCGCTGGTCGTAGTTGAACACGATCCGCAAGTAATGCTGGCGGCCGACCGCGTGATCGACATGGGACCGGGGCCCGGCGAACGCGGCGGAGACATCGTGTTTAACGGCACGCCGGACGAGCTGCGCAACTCCACGACGTTGACCGGCCGCTATCTCGGTGGCCGCCTGCACGTCGATGCTGCACGCCCCGTGCCGGTCGCCACGAACTCGCCGAAGCTCACTTTGCAGGGTGCGCGTGAGCACAATCTGAAATCAATCGACGTTGAAATTCCGCTGCAGCGCCTGGTGTGCGTCACCGGAGTGTCGGGCAGCGGCAAGTCAACGCTGATACAAGACGTGCTGTACCCGGCCCTGGCGAAAGCCAAAGGGAGGTCGACTGAAACGCCGGGGAGCTTCGATCGCCTGCTCGGAGAGGACTGGCTTGATGACGTCGCGTTCGTCGATCAATCACCGATCGGGCGCACGACGCGTTCGAATCCTGCGAGCTATGTCGGCGCATTCGACTGCATCCGCGCCATTTTCGCGAAAGCTCGCATTGCAAAGGAACGCAAGTACACGGCGGGAACGTTCTCGTTCAACTCCGGCGAAGGCCGCTGCGCCACGTGCGGCGGCAACGGTTTCGAGCACGTCGAGATGCAATTTCTGTCGGACGTCTATTTGCGTTGCCCCGATTGCGACGGCAAGCGGTTTCGTCCCGAGACACTCGAAGTAATGATCGAGCGTAACGGCCGTGCGGTGAATATCGCCGATGTGCTTGCGATGACCGTCAACGAAGCGCTCGGCTTTTTTAAAGACGATCGCGAGGTTGCGCGTGTGCTCGCTCCGCTGGCCGACGTCGGTCTTGAATACGTCAAGCTCGGTCAGCCGGTGCCAACACTGTCGGGTGGCGAGGCGCAGCGGCTGAAGCTCGCCGGTTTTCTCGCTGAAGCAACCAAGGGCAAGCCCCCCACGCGCGGCACGTTATTCATGTTCGACGAGCCGACCACCGGACTCCATTTCGACGATGTTGCGAAGCTGATGCGTGCGTTTCGCAAGCTGCTCGCCGCGGGGCACTCGCTCGTCGTCATCGAACACAACCTCGACGTGATTTCCGCGGCCGATTGGTTGATCGACCTTGGCCCTGAAGGTGGGGACGCGGGCGGCGAAGTCGTCGTGGCCGGCACACCTGACCAAGCAATTGCAAACGTACGCTCGCACACCGGGCGTGAGCTGCAATCCTATCGAGCAGCGCTCGCCGATAAAGCACCGCGTGTGAACGAATCAGTCGCAAAGTTTGCGTCTGGGTCTGACCCCGTTCGCAACAACGGCCGAGGATCTACGAAGCCTGGGTCAGACCTTGGCGCTATCCAAATAATTCATGCACGCGAACACAATCTGAAGGCAATCGACGTCAAGATTCCGCGCGACACGTTCACCGTCATCACCGGTGTTTCCGGGTCGGGTAAATCCACTCTCGCGTTCGACATTCTCTTCAATGAAGGTCAGCGCCGCTATCTCGAATCGCTGAATGCATACGCCCGGTCGATCGTGCAGCCGGCGGGCCGCCCTGATGTCGATGCGATCTACGGCATTCCACCGACAGTTGCGATCGAACAACGCACATCGCGCGGCGGCCGCAAATCAACTGTCGCCACTTTGACCGAGATCTACCACTTCCTGCGCCTGCTGTACGTCAAGCTCGGCGTGCAGCACTGCCCTAACTGTAAGGTCCCGGTGACGCCGCAATCATTTGACCCGATCGTCGCGCAGGTGATGCGTGAATCAAAGGGACTTCATATTGGGGTTTTCGCGCCGCTGGTCGTCAACCGCAAAGGCGTCTACACCGACCTCGCCAAATGGGCCGCTGCTCGCGGCCACTCGCACTTGCGGGTCGACGGACATTTTCTACCGACGGCCAAGTTTCCGCGCATTGAGCGCTTCAAGGAACATACGATCGAATTGCCCGTTGCGGACTTTGTCGTACAGCCGGAAAACGAAGACCGACTGCGTGGCGCAATCGCCACCGCGCTCGAGCACGGCCATGGCGTCGTCACGATTGCATGGCCGCTCGGCAAACTGAGAGACGCAATTGACGGCGGCGCGTGGACTGCAGCTCTGCAACAGAAAAGTTTCTCGACAAAGCGCGCTTGCTCTTCATGCGGCACATCGTTTCCCGAAGCCGATCCGCGGCTGTTCTCCTACAACTCGAAGCATGGCTGGTGTGCCGCTTGTTTCGGTACCGGATTGAAGCTGAGCGGGTTCGATGCCGAACAGAGCGGCGAGGAAGTCTGGTGGAATGCGTGGTACGAAGGCGAAACCGCGCCCTGCGAAAGTTGTCACGGCAAGCGGCTGAACCCGACCGCACTCGCGGTGACATTTGCGGGCAAGTCGATCGCAGAGCTCGCCGAGCTTCCGGTTGCTGAGGCCGGAAGCCTGTTTAGCCGCATGACGTTAACCGGTCGCGAAGCCGAGATCGCGCGCGATGCATTAGCCGAAATCAAATCACGCTTAGCGTTCCTCGAGGAGGTGGGTCTCGGTTACCTGGCGCTTGACCGTGCCGCGCCGACGCTGTCCGGCGGCGAAGCCCAGCGCATCCGCCTGGCTGCGCAGCTCGGCTCGAACCTGCAAGGCGTCGCCTACATCCTGGACGAGCCGACGATCGGCCTACATCCGCGCGACAACCGCATCCTGCTTAACGCACTTGAAAAGCTCGAGGCGAAGGGCAACACGCTGGTTGTCGTCGAACACGACGAAGACACGATCCGTCGCGCGAAACATCTGATCGACATCGGTCCCGCGGCCGGCGTGCGCGGCGGTCGCGTAGTCGCACAAGGTTCCGTCGACGATCTGATCGCTGCACCCGAATCGGCGACCGGTAAATGGCTGCAATCGCCATTGAAGCACCCGCTGTATCCGCGCCGCTGGGTCGATGCAGC
>DATEOP010000109.1:0-2240 GCA_035274065.1 Burkholderiaceae bacterium | reverse complement strand
TTCCAACGCTTCGGCAATCCATTCGCGAAACTCGGTCACATAGGAATCAGCCGCGCCTTCGGCTACAGCGCGCGAGCCTCTTTGCCGCACGCTCGCCATCCAGTCCCGCAGGTTGTGCGTGATGTGCCCCGAGCCGATGATTAGCACACCCTCGCGCGTCAGCGGCGCCAGCGCTTGGCCCGCATGCAGGTGATGCGCGGCGTCGAGTGAAGGCTGAATCGACACCTGCGCTACCGGCAGGTCGGCGTTTGGAAACATCCGACGCAGCGGTACCCACGCGCCGTGGTCAAGTCCGCGGCATGCGTTGGCAGTCCCGGTTAACCCGCTTGACTGCAGCATACGAATTGCTTGCTCTGCAACGTCCGGTGCGCCGGGCGCTGGATAGCGGATCTCGTAAAGTTCCGGCGGAAATCCACCGAAGTCGTGAATCGTTTCGGGCCGGGGCGTAGTTGAAAGCATCGGCAACTCGGTCTCCCAATGCGCCGATGCCATCAGCACTGCCGACGGCTTTGGCAACGTGCGGCCGAGCTCGGCCCACACATCGCCGGCACGACCCGCATTCATCGCGTGCATCGGCGAGCCGTGAGAAACAAAGAGGGTCGGCAGCATTACTTGGCGAGGCCTTCGGCTTTGAGCGCGGCCTGTACGTGAGGCCGAGCCGCGACGCGTTTCATATAGCTCTGCAGCGCCGGCCATCGGGACATATCAAGGCCGACTGATTTCGCCCAATTCGTCACCGTAAAGAGGTACGCGTCCGCCACCGTGAACGACGAGCCCGTCAGAAAGTCCTTGTCGCCAAGCTGCTGCGCAATCCAGTCATAGCGTTTCGACAGCTTTTCGCGCTGCTTGGCCTTCGTCTCCTCCGGCGTGCTCGCATCGAACAGCGGCGAGTATTGCTTGTGCAGCTCGGCCGTAATGAAATTGAGCCATTCCTGCAGCTGATACCGCGCGATCGTGCCGTTCGCCGGCGCGAGATTCGCGCCGGGCGCCTGGTCCGCGATGTATTGCACGATCGCCGGACCCTCTGTCAGCTGTGTGCCGTCGTCGAGCTCGAAAACGGGTACGTACCCTTTTGGGTTGATCGCGTAGAAGTCGCCCCCGCCATCGAGCTGATGCGTTTTCAGATTCACCTTGACGGGTGTGAATGCAAGGCCGGCCTCGCGCAGCACGATGTGCGGTGAAAGCGAGCAAGCTCCCGGTGAAAAGTAAAGTTTCATTGCAAGTCCTTTGTGAATTGTGGTCTGTTAAGCCGTGCGTAGTCGAACTGCAGTTTTTTCATTAAAGACTGACGACAGCGCAAAGGCACCATCGCCGAGCAGCGCCTGGACAAAAGCGGCCACACTGAGGAAAGCCGGATATTCCCAACCTCCATTGGGGGCCGTGAAGAGCCATCCGTTGGGTGCGTGGGTCCACGTGGCTCCGAGCAGCACGGGTATCAGCAGCGCAGCGATCCATCGCGTGCCGATGCCAAGCATCAGCGTGACGCCTCCCGCGAGCTCAGCGGCGATCGTCGCGTAAGCCAGGGTTCCTGGCAGGCCGACCGATTCGAAGAACTGCATAGTGCCGGGCAAAGTAAAGACGAATACTTTCAGTAATGCATGCGCAATGAACATTGTGCCAAGCGCGAGTCGCAGGGCGAAGGCTGCATAGGGCGCTGTGCGGGCGTCAATCATCGATTTCTCCGTTGGGTTTCGATTGATTGGCAATGTAGATGCGCCGCTGCTCGAGACAAAGGTGGCGGAGCGCAAATGTTCATCCCGAAATACGGGAGAATCGCGCATGGATCGCTGGTCCGCGATGCAGTCATTCGTGCGCGTGGTTGAAAGCGGCAGCTTCGTCGCGGCCGCCGAGCGACTGGGCACTTCGACATCTTCGCTGTCGCGCCAGATCGCGGATCTGGAGCAGCACCTCGGAGCGCGCCTGCTGAATCGCACAACGCGCCGGCTCTCGTTGACCGAAAGTGGTCAGGCGTTTTATGAGCGCTCGGTCGCGCTGTTAGGTGACCTCGCCGAGGCTGAGGCGATCGTTGGCCAATCGTCGGTTGCACCGCGGGGCACTTTGCGCTTGACGTGCTCGTACAACATGGCAGAAAAGCGCGTGGCGCCTGCGATCGCCGAATTTGTCGAGCGCTACCCCGACGTGAAGTTCGAAGTTGTGGTGTCAGATCGGATAATCGATCTGGTCGACGAAGGCTTCGACCTTGCGATCCGCGTGGGGTCAGTAGGCAGTGACCGGTTGGT
>DATEOP010000108.1:0-9482 GCA_035274065.1 Burkholderiaceae bacterium | reverse complement strand
GTACCAGGCCTTCCATTCGGCCTGCTTGGTGAAAATCCATCGCTGATTCTGGATGATCGCCGCTTCGATCTCTTTCAGCGCAACCGAGCGCGGCGCGCGAATCATCAACCCACGTTCGCTGACCTGAAATCCGATACCGCGTCGTCGCACGCGATACAGCTGATACACAAGTATGTGGCTTGCGACCAACACCCGCCGCTCCGTTGCCGCCGGAACTTTAGGCTTCGCTGTCGGGCGCGGTGAATCGAATGCCAACAGCAGCTGCTGATTCAAGCGGTCTCCGCTGCAGCAGTTTCGAGTCCGCGGCCCTTCGATGGCACGTATGGTGCGCTGTATCGATGCGGCGCCAGCCTTCGCATCTCCGACTCGATCCATGTCTCGACCAACAGCCCAACTTCTTCTGCGCTCTTGCCGCTCGGATCGATCGGCGGGCCGATCGAGACCCTCACCGTGCCGGGCGTCTTGATGAATCGTCCCTTCGGCCAATATTCGCCCGAGTTAACGGCGATTGGCACCGCCCATGCGCCCGTCCGCACCGCGAGTCGCGCGCCACCAGTCTTGTAACGCTTGTTGGCGCCGGGCTTCGTGCGCGTGCCCTCGGGAAAGATCACGATCCACCACCCACGAGCAAGACGGTCCTTGCCCTGTTCGACGACCTGTTCAAACGCATCCTGTCCCTTGCTTCGGTCAATGCTGATCATCTGCGCCGATGCAATACCCCAGCCGAAGAACGGCAACCAGTTGAGTTCGCGCTTGTAGACGAACGTGAGGTCGCGTGGCATAGCGTTAGGCAGCCAAAATGTCTCCCAGGTAGATTGGTGTTTGGGTAACACGATCGCCGGCCCATCGGGCAAATTGCGCAAGCCTTCGACCTGATAATTGATGCCGCAGATAACGCGCGCGCCCCAGATTGCCATCCCGGTCCAACGCGTACACAGCCAGTAGCGTGTGTGGACCGGGAAAAGCCAGCCCGACAGTACGACGAACGCCCACGGCACAACGGTAACGAACAGGAACACAAAGTAGGCGAGTGAACGCAGCCAAAGCATCGTCAACTACTCAGCTTGGAAATGTCGGCTACGCGATTCATCGTCGTTTGCAACGCCGCCAGCAAGCCGAGCCGGTTTGCGCGAAGCTTGGCGTCGTCGACGTTGACCATCACCTCGTCGAAGAAACGGTCGACGGGCAGCTTCAGCGGTGCCAGCGATTTGAGCATCGCCGAATAGTCGCCTGATGCGTACAGCTGCTCGGCCCACGGACGCACCGCGCTGTACGCCTCACCAAGCGACCGCTCCGCCGGCTCCAGCAGTAGCGCTCGATCGAAGACGATCGGTACGTCGTCCGCTTTCTTCAAGATGTTAGCGATCCGCTTGTTCGCCGCGGCCAAGCTTTCGGCCTCGGGAAGCGACATGAACGCGCGCACGGCCGCCAACTGCTGCGGCACCTGATCGATTCGGTCCGGCTGCAGCGTGATCACCGCCTCGACCTGTTGCGCCGTATAGCCGGCGTCACGCAGCAAGCCGCGCAAACGCTCATAAACAAATTCCAGCACTTCATTGTCGGCACCCTGGAACGCAGCGACGTCGGCAAACGCGTCGCGTGCAATCCGAAGTATCCGATCGAATGGAATCGCAAGTTGCTTTTCCATCAGCATTCGCAAAATACCGAGCGCATGCCGGCGCAGGGCGTACGGATCCTTCTCGCCGGTGGGTTTTTCGCCGACGCCGAACAATCCGACCAAGGCCTCGAGCTTGTCGGCAAGCGCAATGCACAGCGAAACCGCACCCTCCGGCAAGACATCGCCGGCAAAGCGGGGAAGATAGTGCTCGCGAATCGCAGCAGACACGGCTGCTGGTTCACCGTCGTTCTGTGCGTAATACTCGCCCATCACGCCTTGCAGCTCCGGGAACTCGCCGACCATCAACGTACGCAGGTCGGCCTTCGCGAGCCGTGCGGCGCGCTCGGTCAAGGTCGGATCGACCCCAAGCTCATTCGCGATACCCGCCGCGATTGCGGTGATCCGTTCGACGCGGTGCAATTGCGATCCGAGCTTGCCGTGGTAGACGACGCGCGCCAGTTCGGGCAGGCGGCTCTCGAGCGATTCCTTGCGGTCCTGATCGTAGAAGAATTTGGCGTCGGCCAGCCGGGCGCGAACCACTCGAGCGTTACCCGCGCGAATCGCAGCGCCGCCATCGGTTGCTTGGATATTCGACACAAGCAGAAAACGGTTGGTGAGCTTGCCCGCTCGATCCTTCAGCGCGAAGTATTTCTGGTTTTGCTGCATTGTCAGCAACAGGCATTCAGGGGGTATCGACAGGTACTGCGCGTCGAAAGTCGAGTCGTAGACCACCGGCCACTCGACCAGCGCAGTCACCTCGTCAAGCAGCTCGGAAGGGACGACAGCTTGCGACCCATGCTCGGCGGCCTCGGACACGAGCAATGATTCAATCTTCGCGCGCCGTTCGTCGAACGAGGCGATTACGCAGCCTTCTTCGAAAAGCTGCTCCGCATACATCTCAGCCGCGAGCACCGCCAAAGTCCCGGGTGCGAGGAACCGATGGCCCTGCGTTTTCGTCCCCGACTGCAAGCCGAGCACACGCACTGGCACAACCGCATGACCGTGCATCGCAATCAAGTGATGTGCAGGACGAACGAAGCGGGCCGTTTCACCATCGGCTAGCTGATAGCTCATCATCTTTGGAATCGGTAACGCCGCGATTGTGGCTTCAATCACCGATTGCAGCGCCGAGATCAGCAGCTCACCAAGTTTGTGTCCCTGGTAGATCAGGACTTCCTGCTTACCGTCGCTTTCGCGCTGTAACTTTCTAACGTCGGGTTCCACGCCGAGCGCTGCAAGTTTTTTTTTCAGTGCCGCGGTCGGTCTTTGCTTGTCGTCAAGCCCAATTGCGACAGGCAAAAGCTTTTGGCGAAATGGCGTGTCCGCAGATTTTTTTGCTACGTCGGTCAAGTACGCCGCGAGTCGGCGCGGCGATGCATAAGCGGTCGTTACGCTGTGCTCGGTCACGAACCCGCGCGCACGCAGTCCACTCTCGATACCCGAAGCGAACGCCGCGGATAGGCCTTTCAGCGCTTTCGGGGGCAGTTCCTCGGTTTGAATTTCAACGAGCAGCGGCGCGGTCACGCTGGCACTCCGGCAGCCGACTGCTGCACCATTGGGAAGCCCAGACGTTCGCGCGAATCGTAATAGCTCTGTGCCACTCGGCGCGACAGCGCTCGGATGCGCCCGATGTAAGCCGCGCGCTCGGTCACGCTGATCGCGCCGCGGGCGTCAAGCAGATTGAAGGTATGACTGCACTTGAGCACGTTCTCGTAGGCAGGCAGCGCCAGCTGAGCGTCCATCAAGCGCGTTGCCTCCGCCTCGTACAGGTTGAACTCGGCCAGCAAGACGGCGGGTTCACTTGCTTCGAAGTTGTATCGGCTTTGCTCGACCTCGTTCTGATGGAACACGTCACCGTAACGCAGTGTGCGAACGGCGCCGCGGTCGCTCCATGTGCAGTACTCAAGATCGAAAACGTTATCGACGTTCTGCAGATACATCGCAAGGCGCTCGAGGCCGTAGGTGATCTCTCCCGTGATCGGCTTGCATTCGAGCCCGCCCACTTGCTGAAAATAAGTGAACTGCGTGATCTCCATGCCATTCATCCACACTTCCCATCCGAGCCCCCAAGCGCCGAGCGTTGGATTTTCCCAGTTGTCCTCTACGAAGCGGATGTCGTTGATCAGCGGATCGATACCGAGCGCTGCGAGCGAGGCTAGATAAACATCCAGTATGTCGGGCGGCGACGGCTTCAGTACGACCTGATATTGGTGATGCTGGTGCAAGCGGTTTGGATTTTCGCCGTAGCGCGCGTCCTTCGGACGCCTTGATGGTTGCACGTACGCAGCGCGCCAGGGCTCGGGCCCGATGGCGCGCAAAAACGTCGCAGGATGAGAAGTGCCAGCGCCGACCTCGAGGTCGAGCGGCTGCAGCAATGCACAACCCTGCTCGGCCCAGTAGTTTTGCAGGCGCAGAATCGTTTGCTGAAACGTAATCATCGGGCGTCGATTGTACGGATCGGTCGTCAGCGATTGCCTCGCTTCAACAGCGCCGCCAGTATCAGTAGGCCCGCCAGTAGAAGCGCCGGACCGTTCCCGTATCGAATAAATGGCGTCAGTCCATCGTAGCCTTGCACGGTGCCGTCCAGTGCGCCTGCCGTCAAATAAGGCAGTTGTGCTGTAACGGTGCCCTGCGCGTCGATGATGGCCGTAGCTCCGGTATTAGTTGCGCGCAGCATTGGATGCTGGGTTTCAAGCACGCGCATGCGCGAGATCTGAAGATGTTGCGGTAGGGCAAGCGAATCGTTGAACCACGCGAGATTGGAGAGATTCAGCATTACCGTCGGAGCAGGCCCCCCGGTATGCCACGCGTCGATAATCTCCGCCCCGAACAAATCCTCGTAACAAATATTGACGGCCACCTGCTGGCCGGCGAGTGCGAGAGGATGCGCCGTCGCGCCGCGCTGCTGATCACCGATCGGCATCTTCATCAAGTCAACAAACCATCTAAAGCCCGGCGGGATGAACTCGCCAAACGGAACCAGGTGACGCTTGCTATAGCGCCGTAGGCTGGAATCGTCCGCCGCAAAACCAACCGCGCTATTGAAGTAGTGGCCACGTGGCTCCTCCAGGAAGACGCCGAAGGTGACGGCTGACCGATGTTGGTTCGCAAAATCTTGAAATGCTTGCAGGTATGACGGTGGCACAAGTTGCAGCGGTACCGGAAAGATGGATTCAGGCAACGCAATCAGGTCGACAGGCCGCGCTTGATCTGGCCCTTTCATTAAGGCGAGGTGAGTCGCAAACGCACGTGCGATGCCGTCGGGTTCGAATTTCAAATTCTGCGGAACATTGGCCTGAACAAGCCGCACGCTGACAGGTGAACCGGCGGGCGCCGTCCACGCATGCATGCTGCCCAGCCATCCACCACCGATGACGATCATCAACGTCAATGCGATCCACGCATGACGCCGCCTCGGTAGCGTCCACAAACTCAACGCCCCTGCGACGAGGGCGGCCATCAGCGTGATGCCGTACACGCCGAGCGTCGGCGCCCACCCAGCCAGTAAGCCATCCGTGTGCGCATAGCCGCTGGCGAGCCACGGAAACCCTGTGAATAGCGTGCCGCGCAGCCATTCGGCCATCATCCATAACGCCGGCAATCCAGCCGCGAGCCGCCATACGATGTTGCCGAACAAGCGATGCGCAAGTCCGAGCGCCAGCGCAGGATAAAACGCGAGGTAGGCGCAGAACGCCGCGGTCGCGGCACCCGCAAGTGCTGCCGGCATCAGCCCGTACACGTGCATGCTGATGTAAACCCACGAGATGCCGACACCAAACCATCCCATGCCGAAAGCGAAGCCCAGCAGCGCGGCCTTCTTTGCGGAGGTCGCGCGCGCAGCGAGCGCAAACAGCGCCGCCAAAGCGATGACCTGAAGCCACGGCAAGTTCCACGGTGCAAACGAGCATGCGTGGATCGCACCGAGCCCTAGTGCAAAGAACGGCGACAGGCGTGCAGAGGCGTTCATCTCGGATCGCAAACACTAGGCGCGCAGCATTGTGCCCGCTTGCGCCGCGACGGGACGAACTGCGTTGACCCGCAGCTACGCCGGGTGCTTGTGTTCTTCGGGAACCGAAAACTCTTCGACCACCGTCTTTTTCGGCAATCGAGTCACCAGGAAAAGGTGCGGACGGCGCGCGTCGGCGCGCATTACTTCGAAACGCAGGTCGTCGAGTTCAACAACGTCGCCACGCTTGGGCACTCGACCAACACGTTCAGTAAGCAGCCCACCAATCGTATCGAATGCCGCATCTGACAGCGTGGTACCGAATTTCGCGTTGAACTGCTCGATTTCGGTCAGCGCATTGACCCGAAAGCGTCCTTCGCCTTCGGCAACGATCGCCCCATCGCTTTCATCCAGATCGTGTTCATCCTCGATGTCGCCCACGATTTGCTCGAGCACATCTTCGATCGTGATCAGTCCAGCCACCCCGCCGAACTCGTCGACTACGATCGCCATGTGGTTGCGATGGGCACGAAAGTCACGTAGCAGCACATTGAGCGGCTTGCTCTCCGGGATAAAGATCGCTGGGCGCAAACTGGTCCGCAAATCGAAATTGACTTCCGCGTAATAGCGCAGCACATCCTTGGCGAGCAGGATTCCGATCACCTGATCACGGTTGTGGTCGATGACCGGAAACCGCGAGTGCGCCGTGCTGATAATGAACGGAATCCACGCTGCGGGCGGATCCGAGATATCGATGACGTCCATCTGGGAGCGGGGGATCATCAAATCGCGCGCCCGCAGCTCGGAAACTTCCAGCACGCCTTCGATCATCGACAGTGCGTCGGCGTCGAGCAAATCGCGATCGTGGGCGTCGTGTAGCGCCTTCAGCAGATCCTCGCGATTCTCGGGCTCTCGAAAAATGAAAGAGCTCAAACGCTCCAGCAATGATTTGTGTTTGTGAGACGGTGAGCGACTAGACGGAGGTTCGGACATGCAGGAAGGAGAGCCATCGGCATGCCGGCGACCTCCTGACGGTTACGACAAATTCAGAATACACGACCCCAACTTGACAATAACCAACCGTATCCAGCCGCTCAACCCCCGTACGGATCGCCTTTGCCAAGCGATTTCAGGATTCTCCGCTCCCGCGCCGCGATGCCTCGTGCGGCTGTGGCATCGCCATGATGGTGCCCATGGGCGTGCAGCGTTGCATGGACGACCAAGTGCGCCAGATGGTCGTAGACGGACTTCGGCAGTTTGGCAGCGGCGCGCTTCAATACGGGCACGCAAACAACGATGTCGGCTTGCACGATGGGCTGGATCGAATAGCCAAAGGTGAGCACATCGGTCGCGTAGTCCCTGCCACGGTACTCGCGATTCAGCCGACGTCCCTCAGCGGTTCCGACAAAACGCAATGTGAGGTGTGAGTCGCGCTCGATCGCAGCTTTGATCCAGCGAACGAGCGTCGCCCGCGCCGGCAAGCCGGCGAAGCTCGCCTGCCCTTGGATTGACAATGTAAGCGTGGGCAAGCAGATCTACATCAGCAGGCGCTAGCTCGCCCGCTGGCGTGTCGCACCGGTGACCAGCGCCGCCACCGGCCGAGCGGACTCGGCAGCCTGCGCACGCTCCTCGGCAGCTTCGTAAGCCTCGACGATCCTTCCCACAAGCGGATGGCGCACCACGTCAGCCGCCGTGAAATACGTAAATGCGATGCCGCGCACTTCGGCCAGAACGTGTTGTGCTTCGATCAAACCGCTCGCGGTGCCGCGGGGCAGATCCATCTGCGTCACGTCGCCGGTGACCACTGCCTTGGAGCCGAAACCGATGCGGGTCAGAAACATTTTCATTTGCTCCCGCGTCGTGTTCTGCGCTTCATCAAGAATCACGAAGGACTGATTCAAAGTTCGCCCACGCATGTACGCCAGTGGCGCAATCTCGATCGTCTGACGCTCCAGCAGACGTTGCGTCTTGTCGAAGCCAAGCAGATCGAACAGCGCGTCATACAGCGGACGCAGATACGGATCGACTTTCTGAGCAAGATCGCCCGGCAAGAACCCAAGCCGCTCGCCCGCTTCTACTGCCGGGCGCGTGAGCACGATGCGCTTGACGACGTCACGCTCGAGCGCATCAACGGCAGCGGCGACCGCCAAATAGGTTTTGCCGGTGCCGGCGGGACCGATGCCAATTGTGATGTCATGCGCAAGGATGGCCTCGATGTAATCGCGCTGGCGTGGCGTGCGCCCACGCAGATCGGGACGGCGCGTGTGCAGTTGCGGCAAAGTCGCATCGTTGCCCGCATCAGCGAGATCACGTGCATAAGAAGCGTCGCGCCGGCCGCGCAGCTCGACAAAATAAAGCTGGATATCCTCTACCGATATTGCGCGTTGCGTTTTGCGCGCACGCTCGAGAAAAAATTCGAGCACCGCAATGGCCGCCTGCGCATTCTCCGACGAGCCTTCAATGCGAAACTGATGGCCGCGGCGCGATACCGAGACGTCAAGCTCGGTTTCGATCTGACGCAAATTGGCGTCGAGCGCGCCGGTGACGTTGGCCAGCTCGGCGTTGCTCGCGTCGGCCGCAAACCTGAGGACCTTCTTAGCAGCCGACGCTTTCTTCGCCAATGGTTCCTTCCAACTAGACGCCCGTACGTAAGATCGGCGCTTTCAGCGTCTCCGTCAATGTCTCGGCTGCTTCGGCGTAGTGTGCGCGCGTCTCAGCGCTAAGCCCTGGCTTGCTCGATGCACTGGCCAGCCAGTCGCGCAGCTGACGCGCATCGCGTCGCATCAAGGCCCGTGCATCAGCCGGGTAGCTTCCCGATGACCCGAGCAGTCCCGCTGTCAGTCGGCGCAGGTGCTCGCGCTGTAGGTTGCGCCGCATGACATCGCTTTCGGTGCCGACGCGCGCTTCTTCCCAGATCGAGCGCTGCACAGTTCCGTACAACTCCGACAGCGTGAAGGGCTCGGCTTGCTTACCGCGCTGGCCCGACGCGCGCCCGCCGTTTTCGACCACGCGCCGTGCGACTACTGGACTCATTAAACGATTGAGTACATCGCGCTGGACGGTGAGCACGCGCTCAGGCAAGTTGAGCTCGAAAGGCGAGCCTGAGGCGACATAGCTGCTGTTCAAAAATTGTGCGTCGCGCTCGAGCCGCTCGGTTACGAGCTTGCGCAGGAACTCCGGTGACACTCTAAAGCTGTCGCTGCGCAATAGCCCGTCTGCGATCAACGTCATCGCCTCGCGCTGCTTGGCGGCGCTGATCGGCGTTATCGGAAAGCGCGAAGTACCGGCGTGATCGTTCACAAGCTCGGAGCCGCCTATGTACTTCGCAGCAGTCCCCATTGCGTAGCCCATCTGCGTAAAACCGGTCAGGAACCGACGGCGCAACGCCGAGTAGCTTTCTCCGTTAGACAGGGGCCGTTGTTCAAGCCGCTCCCAAAGTTCGCGCGACAGTTGCATGCGACGCTTGAAAAACGCAAGCGGATCGTTGCCGAGATCGCTTAGATTGACCATCGGGTCGATTGCAACGCCGATGTCCTCGTCGGTGGCAAAGGCAAGCTGCGGATCACTTGCGCGTGCCGCGATCTTGGCAAGCTCCGCGCCCTCCTCCTCAGCAGTGAAAGGTTTGTACGCGTACTCGATTGCCCAGTAGTCGTAGGCTCCCAAGGTCGGGGTGAAGTAGGCACCCTGTGATTCGCCCTTCAAGGCGATATTCACCGGCGTGTATTCCATCACTGACCCTGTCAGTCCATTTTTCTGGGCATAGGCCTTATCGGAGATCTGCTGCAGATTGACGGCGGTCGACGCGCGGAAGTTATGACGCAGTCCCAGCGTGTGGCCGACCTCGTGCATCGTCACATCCTTGAGGAAGTCGAATACCAGCTTCTCGGCTTGCGGACTATCAGGATCGAGCTCACCGCG
>DATEOP010000107.1:0-4781 GCA_035274065.1 Burkholderiaceae bacterium | reverse complement strand
TTAGCGCCGAGTGGTAGGCGTCATAAGCGGTCTCAATCGCGCGGCGCGAATAAACGTACAGCGGTGTCCCATAGCGACTTGCCAGCGCGTCGAGCGCAGCGTCTTCGCAGTACAGGTGGTTTTCGCGGTAGCTGAACCCCTCGCTGTCCCACAGCGCGAGAGTCATTTCTGTTCTGAGGTGGCTGGCACGTCCGGGAAAGGACGATCCACGGATTTTGTCGGCGCTGCAGATTGCTGCGGTGAGGGTGGGGGCGGCAAAGTAAGCGGGCCTTTCTGACCGCAAGCCACGAGCGCGGATGCCGCAATAGCGACGAGTATCGTTGTAGCGAATCGCATGGCGGTCAATCTAACATGAGCGAATCAGAATTCCTTCAGCTGGCTGACGCAACACTGGCGGCAATCGAACGCGCGGTCGACGCGGCCGCCGTCGATATCGAGGCGTCGCGCGCGGGCAACGTGCTGACCCTCGAACTTGGTGATACCTCGAAGGTGATCGTTAATAGTCAGACGCCGATGCAGCAGATATGGGTCGCCGGCAAGAATGGTGCATTTCATTACGCGCGCAGCGGTGATCGATGGTTGGATACCCGCGACGGCAGCGAGTTGTTTGCGGCGTTATCCCGGCTGATCTCAGCTCAGGGCGGTGAAGCGGTGGTATTGCGAGGCTAGTGAGCGTTAGAAGATCTGTTCGCGCACCGATTCCCGTTTGACCTGTTCTTCCGGCGGCAGCATGTCCTCAAGACCGACGCTTGCCACCCCCTGGCCTGGCTGATGTTCGGCGAAGTAAAACTCACCGCCAAGATTGACCACGCCAGTGGGAACTTCACGCACGACTTCAGGCACGCCCTTAAGCGCTTTGGCCATGTACGAAATCCAGATCGGTAGCGCTAGTCCGCCACCAGTCTCGCGCTCGCCGAGCGGCCGTGGCTGGTCGAAGCCCATCCACCCGACTGCCACAAGATCACCACCATAGCCTGCGAACCAAGCGTCGTGCGAGTCGTTTGTGGTTCCCGTCTTGCCGGCGATATCGGGCCGCTTCAACGTGCTTCCCGCGCGCGCGGCCGTGCCGTAACGCGCGACGTCTTTCAGCAGGCTGTCCATCAGGAACGCGTTGCGAGCACCTAGCACGCGATTGGTCTCATCACCTGCCTGCAGTGGCTTGGCTTCCATCAGCACCTTGCCGGTCGTGTCGGTGATTTTTGCCACAAGGTGCATATTGGTTCGGTAACCGCCATTGGCAAACACCGAATACGCATTGAGCATCTGCCACGGAGTGACCGCCCCCGCGCCGAGGGCCATCGTCAAGTACGCCGGATGCCGTTCCGCGTCGAAGCCGAACCGGGTAACCCAATCCTGCGCATAACGTGGGCCGATCGCCTGCAGGATTCGAACCGACACCAGGTTCTTCGATCGCGCCAGACCTTGCCGCAGGCGTATCGGACCATCGAACTTCCCGTCGTAGTTTTTGGGCTCCCAGAGTTGACCCCCGGTCAGATTGGGGTCGATGCTGATCGGCGCGTCGTTAATCAGCGTGCTCGGCATGAACCCCTTTTCCAATGACGCCGAATAAATAAACGGCTTGAAGCTCGATCCCGGCTGGCGCCACGCCTGCGTCACGTGATTGAACTTATTGAGATTGAAGTCGAAACCGCCTACCAGCGCCTTGACTTGGCCGTCCTTCGAGCTTGCGGCGACGAAGGCTGCTTCGACCTGCGGCAATTGAACGATCTGCCAGAGTCCTTTGTCATCGCGCGTAATTCGAATGACGGCACCGGGCACGATCTTGCGGTTAGGCTGCGCCTTAGCGGATAAAGACGGCGCCGCAAACCGCAAGCCGTCCGCCTTGATATCAATCGTCGAACCGCCCTGCACCATCGCTTTGACGGCAGTCGGTGATGCCTCAAGCACTACGGCGGGGACAAGATTGGGACTGTCGATCGCTTCGACTAACGCATCCTCGATGCGTTGCTCGCGCACGACCGGATCGGCGTGAAGTTCTATAAACGCCTCCGGGCCGCGATAGCCGTACTTCCGGTCATAGGCAAGTACTTGTGTTCGCAACGCGCTGTAAGCCGTCTCCTGATCTTCCTTGCGCAGCGTCGTAAAGACGTTCAATCCACGCGTATATGTCTCGTCGCGAAACACCTCAAACACCAACTGGCGAGCCAACTCGGCTGCGTATTCAGCGTGCAGACGCACTTTGAAAGCCTGTTCGACTGCGTAATTGGCGGCGCGCGGCTTCAGTTCCTGCGCCAGTGCTGCGTCGTGCGTCGGCTGGTCGATGTAATTGAGTTGCAGCATGCGCGCTAGAACGTACTGCTGCCGGCCCTTGGCGCGCTTCGGATTTACGAACGGGTTATACGCAGCAGGCGCCACCGGTAGTCCCGCCAGTGTGGCCACCTCTGCTGTCGTCAGGTCCTTCAGCTTCTTTCCGAAGTAGATCTGCGACGCTGAAGCAAAGCCATACGCCCGCTGCCCGAGAAAGATCTGGTTCGCATAGACCTCGAAAATTCTGTCCTTCGAAAGCGACGACTCGATCTTGTAAGCAAGTGCGATCTCATACAACTTGCGCAGGTAGCTGCGCTCGGAGCTTAAAAAGAAAGTCCGCGCGAGCTGCATCGTGATGGTGCTGCCGCCCTGGCCGCGGCGCCCGGAGGCAAAGTTGGCAACGAACGCCCGCGCGAGCCCGGCGTAGTCGACGCCATGATGCTGATAGAAGCTGTCGTCCTCGGCCGCCAGAATCGCCTTCTTCAACTCGTCCGGGATTTCGGACAACGGTACAAATTCCCGCCGCTCTTCGCCGAATTCACCAATCAATATCCCGTCGGCCGTCCACACGCGAAGCGGAATCTTGGGACGATAGTCGGTCAATGCATCGATCGGCGGCAAGTTCGAGTAGACGATTGCAAAAACGAATGTCGCCAGCAACAGACCGGTGGCTGCGCCGCCGACCGCCAGGATCCCCAGCGTACGCAGGACCCGCCAATACCACGCCAGCGGCGTGCGTGGCGTCTCATCTTCGTAATCGTCGGAATTGCGGGAGCTCACGTGTTTTTAGCGATTGGCGTTTGCAACGGGGAGTTGGGCGTGTGAGCGACCGCTTTTTTGCGCTTCGCTGCTGACGGAGTACGAGATTATAGGAGCCGGTATGTGGAGGTGCGTTCGCTTGAAAACGTCACGTTGGACGCCGGCTGGCAACAGATGTTCGTTGTTAATCCCTCAAAGAGGGCACGATTAGGCCGAACACGGGGCTTGTGTGGCTTTTGCGTATGTTGATAGGATTTCGCGTAGCGTCAGATAAATCTGCGGTAAGCGCTCGAAACATAAGGAAAAAAGGGTTTCGACCAAGCCGCGCCGATGGGCATCTTTGGGGGATCGAAGAAACGGTTGCCGTTTCTTCGCTCATGTCTCGCTGATTCACCGAGTGCGGTTGAGCACTCTTTCAAGCTTCGCCTGCTGGGAGCATCGCCTTGGCCTTTGATATGCCTTTTGCGCCTAAAGCGCCGCCGCTGATCGGGCTCGATATCGGCTCGTCGAGCGTCAAGATCGTCGAGTTGTCCGAGGCCGGCAAGGGCACATTGCGTCTCGAGCGCTATGCGATCGAGCCGCTGCCGCGCGGCTCAGTGGTTGACGGAAACGTCGACAAGATTGACGTTGTTGCTGAAGCCGTAAGGCGTGCTTGGCGGCGTGCCGGCGGTAAGGTGAAAAACGTCGCGATGGCGTTGCCGGCATCGGCAGTCATCACGAAGCGTATTGCGCTGCCTGGCAACCTGCGTGAAGAAGAGTTGGAGATGCAGGTCGAGAGCGAGGCGAATCAATACATTCCGTTCGCGCTGGACGAAGTCAGTCTCGATTTTCAGGTACTCGGCGCAATTCCAAATGCCCCAGACGACGTCGAAGTGCTGATCGCCGCTTCGCGCAAGGAAAAAGTCGAAGATCGCGTCGCGGTCGCGCAGGCGGCGGGATTGAAGCCGATGGTCGTCGATGTCGAGTCGTATTCAGCGCGCTCAGCTATCGAGAGGCTAATCGAGCAGCTTCCCAATAACGGCGAAGGCCTCGTTATCGCGGTCTTTTACATCGGGGCAAACACGACGAGCGTTACCGTGATGCACGACGGCGAAGCAATCTACGAGCGCGAGCAACCATTTGGGGGGCAACAGCTAACCGGCGACATTTCGCGCACATACGGCATTCCGAGCGAGGAAGCGGAGCAGAAAAAACGCAGCGGCGATCTGCCAGCTGATTACGAGACGGCAGTGCTGAAGCCTTTCATAGATACAGCGACGATCGAGATCACACGCGCATTGCAGTTCTTCTTTACTTCGACGCCTTACAGCCGTGTCGATCAGATCATGCTGGCTGGCGGGTCTGCGGTTCTCAGCGGATTGCCTGAAGCTTTAATGGAGCGCTCGCAGGTTCCGGCTTCCGTGATCTCGCCGTTCAAAGGAATGGAGATTTCATCCAACATTCGTGAGAAGCAATTGAGGCTCGACGCGCCGGCGCTGCTGACGCCATGCGGACTGGCGATGCGGAGGTTTGACCGATGACAACACCGCGCGTCAATCTATTGCCGCATCGCGAGGCCAGACGCGAGCGGCAGAAGAAAGTTTTCTGGTTCATGACCGGCCTATCGGTCGTGGCAGGACTGTTGATGATCGCTGTCGTATGGACCGTGCTTCAGGGATACATTTCGAATCAAGAATCACGCAACGAGTTCATTCGGGCCGAAAACCGCAAACTCGACACGCAGATCAAGGAGATCGCGACGTTGCGAGCCGAGA
>DATEOP010000106.1:0-3344 GCA_035274065.1 Burkholderiaceae bacterium | reverse complement strand
GGGTGCCATCCTGTGGCGCGGACAACGGATCGATCGCTTCGGCACCCGTGCGATGCGCACCTTGCGGCGTGAGCTGCAGGCCGTCTTTCAGGACCCTTACTCATCGCTGAACCCGCGCATGCGCGCCGTGGATATCGTCGCCGAGCCGATCCGCAATCTCGGAATCGCGCGACGCGCTGAAGCGCACGAGCGCGTCGCAGCGTTATTCGAGCGCGTCGGGCTACGGCGCGATCAGATGGTGAAATTCCCGTACGAATTTTCCGGTGGGCAGCGCCAGCGCCTGGGTATTGCGCGGGCGCTCGCACCTCAGCCGAAGCTGATCGTCTGCGATGAGCCGGTATCCGCGCTCGATGTGTCGGTGCAGGCGCAAGTCGTCAATCTGCTGATGGATTTGCAAAGCGAGCTGCGTGTCTCGTACCTGTTCATCGCGCACGACCTGGCGGTCGTGCAGCACATCAGCCATCGCGTTGCCGTGATGTACCTCGGCAAAATCGTCGAGCTGACCGACAAACGCGCGCTGTTCGAAAATCCTCAGCATCCGTACACCGAAGCGCTGCTTGCTGCGGTGCCCGTGCCGGACCCCAGAGTGCATCGCAAGCGAGTGATCCTTGCAGGTGACGTGCCGAGCGCGACGAAGCCACCATCCGGTTGCCGCTTTCATACGCGCTGCCCATACGTTTTCGATCGCTGCCGAATTGAAGAGCCTCTGATGCGAGAAGTAAGGCCCGGCCACTGGGCTGCGTGTCATTTGCGCGAGCCGGTGGTGACGTAACGGCGAAGTGAATGATGCGTTTCAGCGCCTCTGCAGCCCCGAGTTGTACTCGGAAGGTCCGCAATCGGCCAGTTGCGGACGTGAGCCGAGTCCGCGAGAATCGTTATATAGCGGCAACTCAGGAGGCCGAATGAAGAGGCTTACGATGCTCATTGCAGTTGATTCAATAATTCGCTTCGTACTGAGTGCCAACGCTGCGAAGGTTATGAAGAGAGTTCTAGCTGCATTGCTTTTAGCAGGTGCGTTCTCCGCGGTTGGGCAGAGCGGTAACGACCGGGGCATCGACGAAGAAGTCAGACGTCTCAACATGCGAGAAGTGGAAGCGCTGCTACGCAACGACGTGAAAACTCTGAAGAGCATTTGGTCCGATGACTTTGTTGTCACGAACCCATTCAACAAATTCATCAACAAGGCGCAGGTCGTAGGAATGACCGAGTCCGGCACGCTAGCCTTCAGTTCCTACGACCGGCAGATTGAGTACGTCCGCGTCTACGGGGACACTGCCGTAGTGGTGGGCAACGAGACCGTGGTGTGGGGCGGAAAATTACCAACCGTCGGACAGACTTCACAACTCCGCTTCACCTCCGTCTGGACGAAGCAGGGAGGACGCTGGCAGCAGGTGGCGCGCCACGCGAACATAGTTCCGCGCCCTTGAATTCAGATCAAGTCCAACTGAGCGGCAGCGTCCAGGCCTGATGGTGTAGAGGGTTCGCTCGCTCTCGCCAAGGCGAGGAAGGTACGGTGATTTGGGCTGGATTCCACGAGTTGAGATCACGGCCAAATGAACATGCAAAACATGTCGCTGACAAGACTCGCATCAATGACGCGAACCGCAATGCCGGTCTTTGCTCAGCAGTAGTGCGGATGTCTTGTCCGACATCCGCTGGCACGGAAACGGGCGCCAACCATGACTGTAACCATCACCGCGTTCCAGCAGTCGCCGGATCAAGGGCAAGGGCAAGCGAGATATGCGGGTCCGCTGGGCGCTCGAGGAAGTCAATCAGCCGTATGAAGTGCGGTTGGTCTCCTTCCAAGAGATGAAGGAGCCTGCGCATCTGGCCATCCAGCCCTTCGGGCAGATTCCGACTTATGAAGAGGGTGGCCTCCAGTTGTTCGAGTCCGGGTCGATTGTCTTGCACATCGCCGAACGCCACAGCGGACTTCTCCCGGACGATCAGTACGCGCGCGCGCAATCACATGGTTGTTCGCCGCCCTTAACACCGTTGAACCCCCACTAATCGAACTCGAAGCCGCTCAGCTCCTCGAGGGGGACAAGCCCTGGCACGCCCAGCGCAAGCCTCTCTGAAAGACCGCGCCCGCACGCGAGTGAATAGCTTGTCACGCCGGCTGGGTGATGCGAAATGGCTCGATGGCAATTTCACTGTCGGCGATCTCATGATGATCGGTGTTTTGGTTCAGAACGAAGGACTTCGGTTTCTCGACAGTGACGCGAACCTGCGCGCGTATGTGTCCCGTGGCGAGAGTCGCCCGCCTTTCAACGGGCGTTTGCGGCCCAGCGGGCGGTCTTCATGGCCAGCCAGCAGACATGATGTGCGCAATGGGTCGAAAGCAGAGGTCTATCCACCGTGTCATCGCGTAGACAGTAGCGGTCTCCGTGGCCCAGTTCAAACGTGGAGACTACGCGGCACAGGGCTGAAGCGTCGAGGTAACGCTCGAGCATCAATCACGTGGCGGCCGGCTGACCTATCGGATTCATCTCCGCAATCATCTTTGCACACGCAAGGATGCGCGGCTCGGCGCAACGCGGGCCAACGATCTGCAGGCCGACCGGCAGTCCTGAGCCGGTCATGCCCGCAGGTACAGATGCGGCAGGCAGTGCGACCAGTGAAATCACAAAGGCCGACGCAAACCAGGTCGTGTAGTTGGTGAGCTTTCTGCCGCCGATTTCGGTTGGATAGTTCTGCTCGACAGGGAAGGGCGGCACTGGCACCGTCGGAGTCAGCAGAAGATCGAATTCTTCAAAGTAACGTTGCAGGCGGCGCCAGATATCCGCGCGGACACGCTCGGCGTTCGCGATGTCCCGCATCGAAAGAGTCAAGCCTGACCTGATGTTTCCCGCTAAATTCAACCCCAACTCGTCGAGGCGATCGAGCCTTTCCTGATACTGCGTCACCATCCATTGGCCGCGCAATGTTTGATACGCGTCGCAGCCATCGCTGAGATCGAGCGTGGTTTCACGCACGGCCGCATGCGCGTCAGCAAGCCGCATTGCGGCCGACCGGCACACGCGCTCAATTTCGGGATCGACGCCGAGGCCGACGAGGTCGGGGACATATCCGATCGAGACGTCGCGCAAATCGCGCGTGCCTTCAATCAACCGCACCAATTGTCCGCGCCACGGCGGATCGAATGAGATCGGCGACGAAGCACTGGCGCCTGCCATCGCATCGAGCATCAAGCCGACATCGGCTGCGCTGCGAGCAACCGGACCGTGAACGGTGGTTACGTCCCAGGGCTGAGGCTCGACCGAGTTCGGAACGATCCCCGCGGTCGGACGCAGCCCAGTGACACCGCAATACGCAGCCGGGACGCGGAGGCTGCATCCGACATC
>DATEOP010000105.1:0-5106 GCA_035274065.1 Burkholderiaceae bacterium | reverse complement strand
ACTCCTTGACCTGTACACCGCAGCCGCTGGCATTCATCAGAATCGCCGCAAGTCCATCTTCCTCTGCGTGCTCGACGTACGGCCACCACGCATCAATGTTGCGGCGAGCATCGGCGAGCCCGCCGGCGTGATCATTCAGGTAGTAACGAATCGCGCCACAGCAGCCAGCCGCCGCGGGCCGCAACGTTTCGATTCCGAGCGCATCAAGCACGCGCGCCGTGGCGCTATTGATGTTGGGCGCCATTGACGGCTGCACGCATCCTTCGAGCAGCAGTACCTTGCGTGCATGCGAACGCGCCGGCCAGCGTCCCGCGTGCTGCCGCGCAGGGACCTTGTTCTGTAAAGAGCGGGGAAGAAGCGGCCGCACCAGCTGGCCGACCCGCATCGCAGGTCCGAACAACGGGCTCGGAACGCCTTCTTTCAGCGCAATGCGTGTGAGCCGGTCCCCCGCGGGGCGCGGGACATGGTCGTCGACGACCTTGCGCCCGATATCCACTAAACGGCCATATTTGACGCCTGAAGGGCAAGTCGTCTCGCAGTTGCGGCACGTCAGACATCGATCCAGGTGGAGCTGAGTCTTGGCGGTGACTTCGTGCCCCTCGAGCACCTGTTTGATCAGATAGATCCGGCCGCGCGGCCCATCGAGCTCGTCACCAAGCAGCTGATACGTCGGGCACGTAGCGGTGCAAAAGCCACAATGCACGCACTTGCGCAGGATCGCGTCCGCCTCTTTGCCCTCGGGCGTATCTTTGATGAAATCTGCTAGCGCCGTTTGCATCTAGAAGTTCGAATACATGCGACCGGGATTGAAAATTCCCATCGGATCGAATTCTCTTTTCAATCGCTGGTGTATCTGCGCAAGTGCCGGCGCAAGCGGATGAAACACATCGTTACGGTCATGATCGCGAAAAGCGGTTGCGTGTCCGCCCGCCGTCTGAACTCTTGCACGAATTTCGGCCGCGGGTCGGTTCGACCGGATCCATCGCTGAGCACCGCGCCATTCGATCAATGTCGCGCCGAGATTCAACGGCACAGTCGCGGGTGGGACCGAAAGCCGCCACAAGGTCGATGAATCCGGGCGTTCGAAAAAAGTGTGTGTGTGCTCGCGAAGCGTCGTCCAGAACGCCGCACCATCGGGCACGACGCCGCCTCCCAGCTTGGCGAGCGCGGCGCGCACCCCGGCAGCTGCTCCCGACAAGCGCACCGTCAACACGCCGTCGATCCAAGCGGTGGCAGAGATCGGCCACGGGTGTCTAGCCCACTCGTTGGTACGGCGCACCGCATCGGCTTCAGGCAGCTCAAAACGCAGCGTCTGCTCCGCCGGCGGACGAGGCATCACCTTCAACGAGACATCGAGAATGATGCCGAGCGTTCCGAGCGAGCCTGCCAGCGCGCGCGATACGTCGTAACCTGCGACGTTCTTCATCACGTTGCCGCCAAACGACAGCACGTTGGCGTGCCCGTCAAGTAGCGTGGCGCCCAGCACGAAGTCGCGTGCGGCACCCGCTGCGATTCGCCGCGGCCCTGCAAATCCGCTTGCGATAGCGCCGCCGAGCGTCGCTGTTGGACCGAAGTGCGGGGGCTCGAACGCAAGCATCTGATTGTGTTGGCCCAGCGCGGCTTCGACTTCGGCGAGCGGCGTGCCGCTGCATGCGGTGACTACCAGTTCGGTTGGCTCGTGTTGGATGATTCCGCAATACGCGCGCGGATCGAGCACTTCGTACGTAGTGGGAGCTGCACGTCCATAGAAATCCTTAGTACCGCCAGCCCGAATGACGAGCGGAGTGCGCGCAGCGATCGCAGTTCGAACGCGCTCCTGCAGCGAGCGCACGATGTCGTTTGACGCTGCTGCCATATCACCTGTACTAGAACCGCGGCAGCTCCGGAAAGTTCAGTCGCCCGCCCTGCACGTGCATCTTGCCGTACTCGGCGCAACGTGTCAGCGTCGGAATCGCTTTGCCGGGATTGAGTAATCCGACGGGATCGAAGGCCCGCTTGACCGCAAAAAAAGACTCGAGCGTGGCCGAATCGAACTGTTGGCACATCTGATGAATTTTTTCGACACCGACGCCGTGCTCACCGGTCACGGTGCCGCCCACCGCAATCGAAAGCTCAAGAATTTCGAATCCGAATTGTTCGGCGCGCATCACGGAGACCGGATCGTTGCAGTCGAACATGATCAGCGGATGAAGGTTGCCATCGCCGGCATGGAACACGTTGGCACAGCGCAGACCGTACTTGGCTTCCATAGCAACGATAGCTGCAAGTACTTCGCCGAGTCGCCTTCGCGGAATCGTTCCGTCCATGCAGTAATAGTCGGGCGAGACCCTACCGACCGCCGGAAACGCAGCCTTGCGGCCTGCCCAGAAGCGATTCCGCTCCGCGTCTGACTGCGAGACCTCGAGCCGCGTGGCGCCGCTCGCTTTAAGCACAGCTTCGACGCTTGCGATTTCCTCATCGACTTCTTCGCGCGTGCCGTCCGACTCGACGAGCAGTATCGATTCCGCGTTTAAGTCATAACCGGCATTGACGAACGGCTCGACGGCCGCCACCGCCGGGCGGTCCATCATTTCCATACCCGCGGGAATGATGCCTGCAGCAATAACTGCGGCAACGGCATCGCCTCCTTTACGGACATCGTCGAACGATGCCATCACCACTTGTTGTCGGAGCGGCTTCGGCAGAAGCTTCACCGTCGCTTCAGTCGTGATCAGCAGCATGCCTTCGGAGCCGATCACGAGCGACAGTAAATCGAGGCCGGGAGCGTCGAACGCCTCCGAGCCGATCTCGATCACCTCGCCTTCAACCGTCACCCCGCGTACACGCAGCACGTTGTGCAGCGTCAGTCCGTACTTGAGGCAATGCACGCCACCGGAATTTTCCGCGATGTTGCCGCCGATCGTGCAAGCGATCTGACTCGACGGATCCGGTGCGTAGTACAAGCCGAGATGTGCGACTGCTTCCGAGATCGCAAGGTTGCGAACCCCTGGTTGAACGATCGCCGTGCAGGCCAGCGGGTCGATGTGCAAAATACGATTGAATTTGGCGAGCGATAACAGCACGCCGCGCCCGTGCGGTAGCGCACCTCCCGACAGGCCGGTTCCGGCGCCACGCGGAACGATTGGAACGTGCATCTCGAAGCACACACGCGCAATACCTGCCACTTGCTTTTCGTTTTCGGGAAGCGCGACGATCATCGGCAACTGCCGATACATCGTCAGCCCGTCGCATTCGTACGGTCGCGTGTCTTCTTCACGCCACAGCACGCAGTGTTCGGGCAAAAATGCTTTTAACGCAGCGACCACGGCGCGCTGCCGATCGACGTCGACCGCGCCCGTACCCTCAAGCGGTATGCGCTCCGCGAGCAGCAACGGCGCGTGAGTTTGCGGCAATGGCGCGTTCATGTTCGCAAGGTAACACGACGTTTAAGGGAATCGCCCGCACCGGCGGTTCGTCGGCCGTGCTTGGGGGCGCAAATCCGGGGCGTTGCGTTGCAGTCTTTCGCATATCGGCTACTCTCCGCGCGATGCTGCTATGCCAGATCAGTGACCCGCACATCGTGCCCAGAGGCGCTCTTGCTTACGGAAGAGTGGATACGGGTCATATGCTGCAGCGTTGTGTGCGCAAGATCCTCGCATTGCCCCGCTTGCCCGACGCGGTCGTCGCCACCGGCGATCTCACCGACCATGGAACCGCTGAAGAGTATGAGGTGTTGGCAGAGTTGCTGGCACCGCTGCCCATGCCGGTCTACTTGGTCGCGGGTAATCACGATGATGCCAACGTGCTTCTCGGTGTTTTTCCACAGCATCCTCGCCCGCTTCAACAAGACGGTTTCCTGCAATACTGCGTCGACGATTTCGGTCTGCGTTTAGTCGTTCTCGACACGACGGTGCCAGGCGAGCCAGGCGGAAAATTGTGCGCAAAGCGGCTGCAATGGCTGGACCGCACGCTGAGTGAATCGGATCGACCCACCGTCATAGCGCAGCATCACCCTCCATTCGTGACCGGCCTTTCGATCATGGATCAGATGAGTCTCGCTGACCCGGACGCCGAAGCCGCGGTAGTTGCGCGGCATGCCCACGTCCAATGCGTCATCAGTGGCCACTTTCATCGCACGATTCAGGCGCGTTTCGCTGGCACCGTAGCATCGGTGTGCCCGAGCACAGCGCATCAGCTCACACTCGACCTGATACCGGGTGCTGATATCCGCTTCACGTTCGAGCCATCGGCGTTTCAGTTGCACTTGTGGAATGGACAGCAAGTCGTCACGCACACCACGCCAGTAGACGACTTTCCTACGTGGGGCTCGCGCGGTTAATGATCCGGTGTCCCGGATGCGGCGAGGAGAACCCGCCCAAGTTCAGGTTGTGCGGCTATTGCGGTACGCCGCTAATCGTCGCCGAAGCGTTGCCGGTGCACGAGGTGCGCAAGACTGTGACGCTCATTTTCAGCGACTTGAAAGATTCCACAGCGCTCGGTGAACGTCTCGACAGCGAAGCGTTGCACGAGGTCAAGGAGCGCTACTTCACCGCGATGGCTGCCGAGATCAAGCGCCACGGCGGCAAGATCGAAAAATATATCGGCGACGCGATCATGGCGGTGTTCGGTCTGCCCCGAGCGCACGAGGACGACGCGCTGCGTGCGGTGCGTGCCGCGATCGGCATGCGGTCCGTTCTGCGCGGACTGAATGAATCGTTAAGTGCGCGTTTTGATGTCGTGCTGGCGAATCGCACCGGAGTGAACACCGGCGAAGTGGTTGCAGTTGATGATCCAACTGCTAATCAGAAGCTCGCGAGCGGAGACGCCGTCAACGTCACCGCGCGACTCGAACAGGCCGCTCCGGCAAATGAAATCTACATTGGCGAGCTGACCTACCGGCTCGTGCGCGACGCTGTCGAGGCCGAACCCGTCGAACCGTTGACGTTGAAGGGCAAGTCGCAGCCAGTACTCGCCTATCGCCTAATCTCCGCGCACGGGCACGATGGCAACGTGCGGCGCCACAACACGCCAGTCGTTGGACGCGATCAAGAACTCGCGGTTCTGCAGCGCGCGTGGGAAAGGGCCGTCAGCGACCGTCGTGCCAGCCTGGTGACGGTGATTGGCGAT
>DATEOP010000104.1:0-2678 GCA_035274065.1 Burkholderiaceae bacterium | reverse complement strand
CATCGAAATGGAATGGAGAACGTTCGTTGCCGCTGGTTTCTCGAACGAAGCCTTCATTCCCGGTCGTATTCAGATTGCGAATACAGGCGCTCTCGGTGTTCTCGCTTTGCTCGCTAACAAAGTGCCGATGCGTGCGGTGGCAGTGCACTCGCCTGCTTTGACGCATGCGGCGACGGTACCGCTGGATTCGCCGCTGAAGAGTCTTGCAGATCTCAAGGGTGGCCGCGTGCTAAAGCGGCCGGCGGTGGTCGGCACGACCACCGGCTCGACCAATCACTTCGGGTTCATCGCTGCTGCACAGTACCTCGGGCTCAAGCCGAACGAGGACTACACGCTGCGCAGTTCGCCTCCAGGCGATCTGGCAACCGGTCCGAAAGGTGTCGACGTTTACACAATGTGGGAGCCGCACATCTCGTACTCGACCGATGTGTTGAAGGCGACTCGCCTGCTCGAGCCGCTCGACCCGTACTACATCTACAGCGGTTACTACTACGGCCGCCTGGAGATCGAGGAGAACGCACCTGACGTGATGCAGGCGATGACCGATGCATTTATCGAATCCGTCCTGTGGGCGAAAGCCAACCAGGATGAAGCGATCAAATCACTGATGGCGCGGCCCGAATACGGCCGGCTTGGACGCGATCTGATCGAGAAGATGACGCAGCGTTATATGTTCTGGCCCAAGCCCACTGTGTACTACCCATTTGCCAATCCGAACGGCATGTGGCCCGCGGAAGAAGCGCGGATCAGCGAGTGGGCATTCGACACCGGCGCAGCGAAGACAAAAATTACTAACGTCGACTGGCAGAACGCTCGCCGGACGAGCTACATGGACGCGACGTTTGCCAAGCTCGGATGGGCGATTCCGCAACAGCCGCCGTTCCTGCCCAAGGACTTCGGCGGGGTCGGCAAGTTGCCGTACAAGCCGTACGGCGCGGCACTGCTCAACGGACCGGCGCCTTTCCCCGAACCCGGAGAACTCACTCGGCCCTGGACGTTTAAGGGAAAGACGTATACCCCTTAGACAAAGGAGCGGCCTCGGTTGAATCAGGATGAGCGCGAAACCGATCGGCACTGATCAGATCTCTGCGCCGGTGTCGCGCTCGCCAACGCGCGCGGCCGCGGCTTCATCGGATGCGATGAGACAGCTCGCCGCATCGATGGTCCCGCCACCGCCGCCCGCGTGGCGGCGCGTCCTGGCGCGCGTTGCACGCTGGTGGTTACTGATTGCATTTGTCATCGTATGGGAGTTGATCAGCACTTTCGGACAGCGCATCAATCCGCAGCTCGAAGTCATGCTGCCGCCGCCGACTGCTGTTATTTCCGCTGCACAAGATCTGTTGCACCGCGGTGTGCTCTTCACGCACATCTTCGACAGCTTGAAGCGGGTGCTGATGGCCGTGGGCACGGCAACACTGCTCGGCGTGCCCCTTGGCCTTGCGATGGGCTGGTCGCCGCGCTTTCGCAACATCGTAGATCCGCTGCTCGAGTTCGTCCGGCCGATTCCGCCGCTCGCATGGATTCCGTTGAGCATTTTGTGGTTCGGGATCGGCGACATGCAGATCGTGTACATCATCTTTCTCGCCGCGTTCTTTCCGGTGGTGTTGAACTCACTGGCAGGTGCGCGTGATGTCGATCCGTACCTGGTGCGCGCGGGTCAGAGCCTCGGTGCGCGCAGATGGACGCTATTCAGCACTGTCGTGTTGCCCGCTGCGTTACCGCACATCTTCACCGGCATGCGCATCGGACTCGGCATCGGCTGGATGGCACTGGTCGCCGGCGAGCTGGTCGCTGCGCCTAGCGGTCTCGGCTACATGATCAACAACGCACGCACGCTGTTCCGCAGCGACTACATCCTGCTTGGCATGGTTCTGATCGGCGTACTTGGGCTCGTGCTTGATTATCTGATGCGTCAGGCCGCGCGCGTCGCGATGCCGTGGCATCACGGTCAGTAACCGGACGAATCGCTGATGGCCCAGGTTGATATTCAAAATGTCAGCAAGGTTCACCTTTCGATCAAGGGTGAGCCGTTGCTTGCATTGCTCGACGTGACGCTGCAGGTCGAGAAGAACGAGTTTTTCTCTATCGTAGGCCCGAGCGGGTGCGGCAAGACGACCCTTCTCAATTTACTTGCCGGTTTCGAGAAACCGACGCGCGGCGAGCTGCGGGTTGGCGGCCAGCTGATCACCGATCCAGGCTGGGAGCGCGCCGTCGTGTTTCAGGAATACGCGCTGTTCCCCTGGTACACGGTCGTCGACAACATTTGCTACGGATTGCAGCGCAAGGGTCTCTCGGATGCTGAACAGCGCCGGCTGGTCGATCACTACGTCGGGCTGGTTGGCTTACGCGGCTTCGAGTCGCGTTATCCACGCGAGCTGTCGGGCGGAATGCGTCAGCGCGTCAGCATCGCCCGGGCTCTGGCGGTCAATCCCTCGGTGCTGCTGATGGATGAGCCGTTTGCTGCGCTCGATATTCAAACGCGCGAGTACATGCAGGACGAGCTGTTGAAAATCTGGCAGAGCGAACCGAAGACGGTCGTCTTCATCACGCACAGCATCGATGAAGCGATCAAGCTGTCGGACCGCGTCGCGATCATGGGTCCGCGGCCAGGACGCATCGAGCAGATCAAGACAGTGGATTTCGAGCGACCGCGCGACCCGACCAATCCGACTGTCGTA
>DATEOP010000103.1:0-2309 GCA_035274065.1 Burkholderiaceae bacterium | reverse complement strand
CGACCACTGCCCGCCGTGCAAAGGGATCGACTTCATCGAGCGCAATCCGCAACGACTTCCAACCGATCAGTGGGTGTGCGTTGACTGCTGGCGCAGCCAGATCGAAGCCGTTGACGAGCAGCGCTCCCGACACGAGCGTTTGCGCGGCTCGCGCGGGTTGGTTGTCACTTGCCGGGACTGCGCGCCGAAATGCGACGCGTAGATCTGTATCGAGCGAGCCGCGCCGGACGACGAAGTTCAGGCGCACAGGCGAATAGGCGAGATAAGTCGGGATGTCGAGCCCGTCGAGCTTTACGTTGATCGACGATTCAAGCGTCTGATGAAACGGCCTCGTTTCACCGGCGACAGCGATTGGCGAGCCATTGAGCTTTGCCGAGAAAGAAGGCTGCACTCTGACTTCAACATCGACGGGCAGGTTCGAGATAAATGGAAGTCCAATCGCAATGTCAGACAACGCATGCTTGCGACCGGTCACACGATCGTCGAAGTTGATCAGGCTGCGGACGATTTCGACGTTGCCGACGGCAAAGCCGGCCGGTTTGTCGTCCTGCTTCTTTGGCTTCGCGCGCAAGTGCTCCATGATGTCGTCGAAGTTGAAGCGCTGAGCTTCCAACCGCACGATATTTGCGGTGACGCCATCAATGGACACCGAATCGATCACCGGCGCCAGTCGCAGGACCGAAGAAATCGATGCATTGATTGTTGCGTGTTGCACTGTTAACAGTGGTGCGGTGTCCCCCGACAATCCGTCGACGGTCAGGCCGTTGATAGTGATTCGCAAAGTGAATGGATTCGCGCTGATCGAATCGACGTGAACATTGCGGCCGATCGCGCGCGCAGCGACGGTTTCGATTCCCCACCGTGCAGTGGCTGGGATTGCAAAGTAGCCGACAAGCCCGACAAGCGCGACGATCGATACGATAACGATCGCGGCAAGTTGCAACCGGCTTCTGATGTTGCTCGAGCCCCTACGCACGTCGACCCTACTTCGCAAGCAACGCTAGCAACTCCTGCGGCGAATGAATGACTTCATCCGCGCCCCACTGTGGATAGGCTACGCCGTTGCCGAGGTAACCGTAACTCGCAACGACGGTATGCACGCCGGCAGCCCGACCCGCATCGATGTCACGTTGATCGTCGCCCACGTACACGGCTGCGGGCGCATCGACGCACGCCATGGCGAGCGCGTACAGGATCGGCGCAGGATGCGGCTTGGAGAACTGGGCCGTGTCGCCGCTGACGACACATGCGACACGTTTGGAAAGCCGTAACGCATCGATCAACGGCAATGTGAAGCGCGCGAGTTTATTGGTCACGATGCCCCATTTGATTCCGTGATGCTCGAGGTACGCCAAGGTGTCGTCCATTCCGGGAAACAACGCCGAATCGACACACAAGGCCGCTTCGTATTCGCGCAAAAACTCCTGGCGCAACTCAGCGTATTGAGCATCGTCGGGCGTCACGTTGAAAGCGCGCCCGACCATGCCGCGCGCGCCATGTGAGACATAGGGACGCAGCTCGGCAATTGGCAACGGCGCGATGCCGCGCGCAATGCGCATTCTGTTCACGGCCGCGGCGAGGTCAGGTGCTGTGTCCGCCAGCGTACCGTCGAGATCGAACAACACCAGCCGCACCGCCTGCTTAGTCATTCCGGCTTGCGACACGCCATCATGTAGTTGACATCCGAATCGCGGCTTAGCGCTGCCATGTTGGTCAACGGGTTGTAGCGCATGCCAGTGACGTCACGCACTTCCAATCCGGACTCGCGTGCGTATCGCGCGAGCTCGCTTGGCCTGAGAAATTTCGCGTATTCGTGAGTGCCGCGCGGCAGGAGGTTCAAGATGTACTCCGCCCCGACGATTGCCAGCGCAAATGCCTTGGCGTTGCGATTGATCGTCGAGAAGAACACCCAGCCGCCGGCTTTCGCCAATGCTGCGCACGCCTGCACGGTCTGCGCCGGGTCGGGAACGTGCTCGAGCATCTCCATGCATGTCACGACGTCGAAACTTGCGGGTTCCTCCGCCGCCATCGCCTCGGCCGCGCACTCGCGATACTCAACATGGGTGCCCGAGTCGAGCGCGTGCAGACGCGCGACGCTCAGCGACTTACCGGCCAGGTCGATACCGATAACGTGCGCATTCCTTTGCGCCATCGCCTCGGTCAATACTCCGCCACCGCAGCCGACGTCCAGCACGCGCTTGCCCGCCAGCGATGCAAGTTGGTCAATCCACTGCAGCCGTGCGGGGTTGATGTCGTGCAACGGCCGCATCGGCCCATTGCGATCCCACCACTTTGCTGCGAGCTCGCTG
>DATEOP010000102.1:0-2223 GCA_035274065.1 Burkholderiaceae bacterium | reverse complement strand
AGCGTGTTCCCAAGCATCATTGCGGCAAGCAGCGGATCGCTTACCACCATGCCGCAATAGACCGTCGTCACTGCGTGGCTGAACGTCCAGAACGTCCACGTCGATATCGAAATCGCGCAGGCGCCACAAGGGTCGCGTATTACGGCGAGCATCTGCGGTACATAGAACAGCAGGCGCACCACGTTGCATCCTGCATAGATTGCAGTGATCGAGTGCACCCACATCTCCTGGGTCACGGCGAACTCATGCATCGGTAGGTGTTGACTAGTTACCGAGAACGTCCGGCGTATCGCGGCCCGGGCTCGATCCCAGTCAGATGCGTCTCAGTGCTAGTTGTAACCCTGGGCGTAACCGGCGCCCGCTGCAGGCCTCGCGCTCTTTGACACGCGGCGAAGTACGTTGCAGTTGCTCCTACGCGCTGCGTCGTTGTCGGACCCAGACAGCGTCCTGTCTTCCTTACTCGCAGACACGCAGTTGAACAACTGCGTTGGGTTGGCGTGAACGGCCAGCGTAACGACGACTATCGCTGCAAACATCATGACTTGTTTCATCGGTCCCTCTGCGAAGTAGTGGCACTTATCGAGCGCCTGCCTCACATACGCAACGGACCGCAAACCGGATGCAGCTCGCAGCGAGTTTTTCTACCAGAGCTTGACGCAAGGTCCGATCAGAACGAATTCGCCGGGGACTGCACCCGCCCGCGCCGGCGCATCTTCGAACGACACCGCGAGCCGAGTCACACTGGAAAGCAGCTTCTCCGACGTTGCACTCATCTCAAATGATGTGCTGCCCGGCGGCTTGGTCGGAATGGCCACGCCTATAGGAAAGGCGGCCCCGTCTTTCGGCAGCGCCCACACCTGTGCAACCTTGCCCGCAGGGACTGTTATCGCGCGCAGCGATTTGACGGTGACGCGCGTGCCGTGACGGGTCGAGCTGATTAACAACGTCGGCAGGCCTTCGCGGTCAAGCAGCAGGCCAACATAACTCTGCGGCAGCGCCTGCTCATGTTGCGCGAGCTCGTCGAGCGAAACGAAAGCCCCCGGAATCAGCTGCACCAAGGAAACCGTCAACGCGGCGCCGAACGCAAAACCCAGCGCTGGCTTCCAAAAATTCGACCACCACGAACTCTGCAGGCTGCGGCGCGCGGCGCCTGATGCCGCCGTTGATGCAATACGTGCTTCTGTTGCAGTCCACACGCGCGACGGTGGTTCGACCGGCCGAACCGACGATGCCAGTGACGAAAATCGCTGCTCCCAATCCTGCACTGCGGCACGCGCCGCGGCAGATTCGGCCAACACCCGGTCGAAGCGGCGCCGCGCAGCACCGTGCAGCGTGCCGAGCACGTACTCGGACGCCAGACGATCCAGCAGATCGACGCGGTTGTAATTCACTGAGCGTTCTCCATGCACTTTTTCAATCGTTCAAGTCCACGCCGCACCCATGCCTTAACGCTTCCCAGCGGCGCTCGCATATGGGCCGCCACTTCCGAATGCGACATGCCTTGGTAGTAGGCAAGCGCCAGACACTGTCGATGTGACGCATCGAGTGCTTCCATGCAGCCGCGGATCGCCATCGCGTCGGTCGCTTCTGTCAGCAATTGAAGCGGACTTGGCCGCTCATCCTGAACGTCGATCTCCTCGCCGTCCGCCGTCATCGGCATCGCGGTCTCGTAACGCACGGCCGCACTGCGAACGACGTCGAGTGCTTTATTGCGGACGATCGAAATCAGCCATGTCATCGGCTGGCTACCTGCTACCTGATAACTGCCAGCGTGATGCCAGACACTCACAAATGCCTCCTGAAGCACATCCTCGGCCGCATCGCGCCGGTTCAATATACGAAGCGCAACGCCAAACAGATGCGCACTGGTGGCTTGATAGACGCGTGCGAAGGCCGCACGATCGCCGAGAGCGACGCGGGCTAGATCCTTTTGCAGCTGCACGGAATCGGTCATCGGCACCGCCGAAAGTGTAGGTCTAAATGCCCGCCGTCCACTGCCGCGAATTACACTGCGCGCGCGCCGCGAGGAGGCCAGGTGTCTGAGCGATCAACGAGTTCTACAACAGCGGTACGTCACTTCAGACAGATTCTGCTGTGGCCGCTGCAGTTGATGCCGATTCGCTCTGGCGCGCAAATTCAAGAGCACTGGGAGCTGCTTGATCAGGAGATCGCCGAGAACCCATGGCGTGAGTTGCTCGACGAGTTCACCCCGGACGGCAAAGA
>DATEOP010000101.1:0-6904 GCA_035274065.1 Burkholderiaceae bacterium | reverse complement strand
ATGCAAAAAACATCACTTCGGAAAAGATGAACCAGCTCATTCCCCAACGGAATGAGACGTCCACCTTTCGGTTGTAATCGCCGCGCTCGGATTCGTGCGACACGATGGAGAACCAGCCGATCAGCATGTAGACCAGCGTCGCGAGCCCAATCGCCAGCGAAAACCAGCCGAGCGAATTGTGGTTGACGATCATTGCGGCCCCGAACATCGTGAAAATCATCGCGGTGCCGCCGACTACCGGCCACCGTGACGGCGCCGGTACGAAGTACAGCGGTCGATGTGCGGCGGCCGCCGGGTGTGCGTGAGTCGCGCTGTGCGGGTCAGCCATGTTTTATTCCTCTTTAAATCAGGGCACGACTAAATTGACAACCAAAACCAGTAGCGCGACAAACAGTGCTGCAGCCAAGAGCCCGGCAATAATGACGTGCACGGGATTAAGCTGGGCAGCATCTCTTTCGTAGTCGGCTTTGCGGCGCACTCCGAAGAACGACCATAAAACCGCACGCGCCGTTTGCCCGAACCCAGCGCGGCGCTTCGCGCGACCAATTTCACCGGGTTCTCGATCCATGAGTCCTGCCTCATTGCACGGCGGCAACGGCACCCGCGACCTCAAAGAACGTATAGGACAACGTAATCGTCTTTACATCTGCCGGCAGCTTCGGATCAATGAAAAACAGCACAGGGAATCGTCGAGTCTCGCCAGCCGCCAACACCTGCTGCTGAAAGCAGAAGCACTCGAGCTTTCGTATGTACTGCGCGGCCTGCATCGGCGCATAGCTGGGAATCGCCTGCCCAGCCATCGTGCGGTTGTCCAGATTGACAAGGTCATATTGAACCTGCACCAACTGACCCGGATACGCTTCAATGAAATTTTGGTGCGGCTTGAATCGCCAGGCGCCCTGCTTGTTTGCATCGAACTCGATAACTACGGTACGAGTGCGATCCACCTGCGTATTGCGTGCAGCATCCTCGGCATCGCTGTTGCGCGACGTCAAGACATTGACACCCGTTACTTCACAGATCTTCCGATAAAGCGGGACCAGCGCCCAGCCAAAACCGAACATCAGCACCGAGACGACAAGCAGCTTGCGCAATGTCGTACGGTTGCCTACGCGAACTGGAGGCTGGTCCGCTTTCATGTCAGACGCCAGCGAGTATCCAGTACTTTGCGATCACGCCGAAAAAGAACGCCAGCGCAATGGAAAGCAGGATCAGCGCAGTCCGTTTGTTATTCAGCGAGACCGAACGCCGCTGGCCTCCGGAAACTTGATTTGTCATTTAACTACCGGGGGTGTTTCGAATGTATGAAACGGCGGCGGCGACGGCAGTGTCCATTCGAGGCCGCCATCGACCGAGTGCCACGGATCTGCCGATGCCTTGGGACCGCCACGAATGCACTTGATGATCACGTAAAGAAACAGCAACTGCGCCAGGCCGAACCCGAAGGCACCCACCGTTCCAATTGCGTGGAAGTCCGCAAACTGCATCGGGTAGTCGGCATAACGTCGCGGCATGCCCGCGAGTCCCATGAAGTGCATCGGAAAGAACGTCACGTTGAAGAAGATCATCGACAGCCAGAAGTGCCACTTTCCGAGCTTCTCGTCGTACATATGGCCGGTCCACTTTGGCAGCCAGTAGTACGCACCTGCAAACAGTGAGAACAGGGACCCTGCGACCAGCACGTAGTGGAAGTGCGCAACGACGTAATACGTGTCTTGCACCTGGATGTCGATCGGCGCGAGCGCGAGGATCAGCCCGGTGAAGCCCCCCATCGTGAACACGAAGATGAAGCCGATCGCAAACAGCATCGGAGTCTCGAACGTCATAGAGCCGCGGTACATCGTCGCGATCCAGTTGAACACCTTTACGCCCGTGGGCACGGCAATCAACATCGTTGCGTACATGAAGAAGAGTTGCCCCGTCACCGGCATGCCGGTGGTGAACATGTGATGCGCCCACACCATGAACGAAAGAATCGCGATCGACGCCGTCGCATAAACCATCGACGCGTAGCCGAACAACGGTTTGCGCGCGAACACCGGAATCACCTGCGAGATGATCCCGAAGCCCGGCAAGATCATGATGTAAACCTCGGGATGACCGAAGAACCAGAAAATGTGCTGGTACATCACCGGATCGCCGCCGCCGGCCGCGTTGAAGAAGCTGGTGCCAAAGTGGCGATCCGTCAGCGTCATCGTGATGGCGCCCGCCAGTACCGGCATCACCGCGATCAGCAGATAGGCCGTGATCAGCCAGGTCCAGACGAACATCGGCATCTTCATCAACGTCATGCCGGGCGCGCGCATGTTAAGAATCGTCGTAATGATGTTGATCGAGCCCATGATCGAGCTCGCGCCCAAAATGTGCAGCGCGAAGATGGCGAGGTCCATGCCCGCACCCATTTGCACCGTCAGCGGTGCGTACAGCGTCCAGCCGGCCGCTGTGGCCCCGCCAGGAACGAAGAACGATGCAACCAGCAACAGCGCCGCGGGCGGCAACAGCCAGAAGCTGAAGTTGTTCATGCGCGCGAATGCCATGTCCGGCGCGCCAACCATTAGCGGAACTTGCCAGTTCGCGAAGCCCACGAATGCCGGCATGATCGCGCCAAACACCATGATGATGCCGTGCATCGTCGTCAGCTGGTTAAAAAACTCCGGTCGCCAGAACTGCAGTCCGGGCTGAAACAGTTCTAGCCGCAATCCGAGCGCCAGCGTGCCGCCGAACAGAAACATCGTGAACGAAAACCACAGGTACATCGTTCCAATGTCCTTGTGGTTGGTCGCGTAAAGCCAGCGGCGCCAGCCATAGGGCGCATGGTCATGAGCCGCGTCATGACCGTGTGCATGATCAGCGACGTGGTCCGTCGCGCCTGGAGTAATTGCAGGGGGAACAGCGCTCATCTAATTTCCTGACGTTTGATGCTGTGTTTCATTTACGCGCGGCGCGGAACTCGGCGGGCTGCACGATGCCGGCCTTATTGCCGAACGAATTCCTGACGTGCGTCGCTACAGAGGCTAGCTCGACATCGGACAAAGCTTTCCATGACGGCATCGCATTGCGGCCATTCAACAGGATTTGCAGTATTTCGGGCGTGTTCGCCACTACCTTACTGCCGGCTAACGGCGGAAATGCGGGCGGTGCCCCCAGGCCGGTTGGCTGATGACAGACCTGACAGTTCGCCTGGTAGATCTTTTCACCGCGGGCGGCGAGTTCGGCCTGCGTCCACACCTTATTCGGGTCGTCGGCAAGTGCCGCCATTGTCTGCTTGCGGCTCGCTACCCACTTCGTATAGTCCTCGGCCGACACCACTTGCACGGCGATTGGCATGAATGCGTGATCCTTGCCGCATAGCTCGTAGCACCGTCCATAAAACGTTCCAACCTGCTCGGCACGGAACCAAGTGTCGCGCGTGAAGCCGGGAATTGCATCCTGCTTGACACCCAGCGCGGGCACCGCCCACGCATGTATCACGTCGTTTGCGGTGGTGATGATGCGAACCTTTCGATTGACCGGCACCACCAAGGGCTCAGTCACCTCACTCAAATAGAGTGGCGTCTTCGGTTCGTTACCTTCGATTTGCGCACGCGGGGTTGCTAGCTGCGACAGAAATCCGATACCTTCACCTTCGCCGCGGATGTAGTCGTAGCCCCATTGCCACTGATAACCCGTCGCCTTGATAGTCAGATCGGCATTACTGGTGTCCTTCATTGCAACGACGGTCCGCGTCGCGGGCAACGCCATCAAAATAATGATGATGAAAGGAATCACCGTCCATACGATCTCGACCATCGTGTTCTCATGCCAGTTAGCCGCGACAGCACCTTTCGACTGGCGATGCTTCCAGATCGAATAAAACATCACGCCGAAAACGAGGACAAAAATGGCGCCGCAGATGATCAGCATGAAATCGTGCAGCGAGTAGATTTCCTCGGCCAGCCCACTCGCGGGCGTTGGCAGGTTGTAGCGAGTCTGAACCGCGGCCACCGCATTGCCTGCGCTGACTAAAAATGCTGCCGGGGCAATATGACGCCCAGTACCGAGGACTGCATCACCAAGTTTCATTGCCGGTTTATCGCCATTGTTTTGTAATGCATTGACCTGCGACAGCGTCACAGTGCTCTTCCACGTGCGTGCATCAGTGCACCGTTGATCTCGCGGCCCAGTACCAGGCGGCCCTGATCGAGTAAATACTGTCCCAGTTCAAGCCTAATGGTCGGCGCCAACAGAAAAATGCGCACCCTCATACCCCACCGGCCGCCGCTTCGCTCTACCTCGACATGCGATACGCGCGGATCCAATTCCCATCGGTGCGCCTGAGATCCCTCGACCTGCTCAACCGACACCACACCGGGTTCGATCGAAATGCGCTCGAAATCGGCTGCATGCCGTCCGTAACATAGAAACGCAGCCCCTACGGCAATCAACTCAAGACCGACAAACGGAAGCACCATCCATAACCCGAAAGCCGCGAACCCCAGCCCGAACGCAAACGACACGGCGACCAGCGATCCAAATACGACTGCCAGCTGACGCGGGCCAGCCGAGCAATTTCGCTTGATCAACCAGGTGTTTGCTTCCGGAGATGGGTCAGACATTGGCGGCGCATTATATAGAGCCGCGCCGCTCGATCATCACTTTGGCGGAATGCGGAGATTCTGCCCTGGGTAGATTTTGTCCGGATGCGTCAGCATCGGCTTGTTAGCCTCGAAAATTTTCTGGTACGCATTCGCGTCGCCATAGAACTCCTTGGCAATCTTGGACAACGTATCACCCTTCACCACGGTGTAGAACTTCGATTCCGGCTGCGACAAATCGACCGTCATCTTGTCCTCGACGGCCGCTATGCCGTGCACGTTTCCGGCAGCAAGAATCACTTTCTCTTTTGTGGCCTGGTCTTTCGCGATCCCGAAAACCGTGGCAGTTGCCTTTGCGCCGTCATAGGTCACAGTGAGTCCGGTCACGGTCAGCCCCATCGAATTGATGTACTTCTCGATCGCCGTCGCCGCTTCGCGATTGGCGGTATCAATCGCCGCCGGGTCGGATGCTGCAACTTCACTTTGGGCCGCCTGCGCTTTTTTGCCGAACAGTTTTTCTCCGGCGTCCTTGAAAAATGAAATGATTGACATCGAATGCTCCGTTGATTGATGAAGTTCAGTAACTCCCTATCCTTGCTACCTGGTCACTTGGCCCGGTTGCGGTTCGCCAACTCCGCGCGGAGCGTTTCGACGGTGATCGCCGTGATACCTGCTGGCTTGGCAGCCACCGGCTTCCACGCATGACCGTAAGCCACCTCAAAGGTTAGTCGAATTCGGCCGTCGTCTCCGCGTTGCGCTTCCAGTGCGCTGAGCATTTGGCGCGCCTGTCTTCCGGATGGCAACGATTGGGAGCGGTCGTCGCGCGGATTCCCGCCCAAAGCACGGACTTCACGCAAGAGTTCTTGAGGCGATGCATACGTCAGCGTGATGATCTCGGCATCCATCACCGGCGTCGCGAAGCCGCTTGCGACCATCATGTCGCCGAAATCATGCATATCGACGAACGGCATCGGCTGCGAATGCGGAAGCGCGATGGCCGCGGCGGCGCGCAATTCCTTCAGTGTGTCCGGACCGAAACAGCTGAACATCAGCAGACCATCGGTGGTCAGCACCCGCTTCCATTCCGGAAACACGGTGTGCGGCTCGGGATGCCAATGCAACATCAGGTTTGAAAAGACGAGATCGATGCTCTCATCGGCAATAGGCAGTCGTCCGGCGTCACCGGCTACCCTCTGCGACAACGTACCGCGCAACCACCGCTTGGCCCGTACATGCAACCGATCTGTTGCAGTCGTTGTCAACATCCGCTCCGAAACATCAAGACCGATCCAATCGGCGCGCGGGTACTGGTTTAACAACGGCCGCCTCGTATCGCCGGGACCGCAACCCAAATCCAGAATACGGTGCGGAGTGAGCCTGATGTATTGCAGTCTCTCTGCGAGTCGCTTACCTATTTCCCGAGGCAATGCGGCCCGGTCGCCGAAACGCGCCGCACGCGCATCGAATTGCCGGCGCACGGTGGAAACGCGGGCCGGAATGCGCGGCGGCGCGATCATCGTCGGCGTCAATTCGGAAGATCCTGGACCGAGTGGCATCGTCGATCGAGTATATGCAGCTATCCTCCGTGTCACATGATGCGTTCGCTGGCGTTTCGACTGCTTCCGCCGCGTTGTGTCGTGTGTGGCCTTCAGCCCGGTGCGTCGTCGACTTCGATTTGCGCACAGTGCGAGACAGACTTTTTTGCCACGAAAGCATCGCGTTGTGAGCGCTGCGCGATACGCATGTCAGACGTGAGGCCCGGCATAACGCGCGTCTGTGGGCGCTGCCTGGCCGAGACGCCACACTTCGATACAACGACGACACTGGCGGACTACGTTTCGCCCATTGACGGCATGGTGATGGCGCTGAAGTTCACTGCGCGCCTGGATCTGGCGCACTTCTTTGGCCAGATGCTTTCCAGCAGGTGGTCAGCCCTGTCACCGTCATCGAGCGGAGCAGTGGTCATCCCTGTGCCGCTCGCGTTCGAGCGAACACAACAGCGCGGATTCAATCAATCGCACCATATAGCGCGTGCCTTTGCGTCGGCAGCGGGTCGACGTCTGGTCGTCGACCGGTTACTGCGCGTGCGACACACCGCACCTCAACAAACACTGGCCTTGAAAGAACGTCGCCGCAACATTCGGGGCGCATTCGCAGTCGAAGGACGTTTCAACCAAGAGCCCGTCTTAGTTGTCGATGACGTGATGACCAGCGGCAGCACACTTGACGAAGTTGCGCTCGTGCTCAAGAAAGCAGGCGCTTCACAGGTTCATAACCTGATCGTGGCGCGCACACCCTAGCGATGTTCAACATCGTTCTGATCGAGCCCG
>DATEOP010000100.1:0-9575 GCA_035274065.1 Burkholderiaceae bacterium | reverse complement strand
CAAAGGGTGCCTACGGAGTGCCCGGCACGTTCAGTGCGCTCAGTGACGTGCCGTCCGCGCCTGTGCCATCCATCTGGCCGGACGGAAGGCCAAACGCGGCGCATACCTACCTCGCGCGTGGCTATTGTCCGACGAACAATCATCACTATAAGTTTGGCCACCTGTCCGCCTACGTAAATGGGGGCAGTTCGGCCGGATCATCGCCTGCGTGGTGTAACCCGGACTCGTCATCGCACTGGCCTACAAATAACTGGAATACGTTCGAAAGGCCAGGACCATTCTCTTCCGGTGGTGAAGGCGATTGGGTAATGGTTAGCCCGGACGGGACCAAAGCGTTGTACGGCATCCTGAAAGACGGCAATCAGCCCGCCCGCTTCTACGACATGGTGACAGCGACGTGGGGCAAACACGCCAAGGTTGCAATCAATCCCCAGTGGAATGGCAAACACCAAACCTATGTTTGGGACAGCGTCAGGAACCGAGCCTTGTTAATCACCGCCGGCATCGGCGGACAAATGGATGTGGACTGGGAAAGGGAAACGCTTAGCAACCAGATAAAGATCACTCGAACCGGTGATCTGCTGGGCTTGGACCGTAATTCACAGTCCGCATGGTTTGATCCAGACCGCTTCTATCTTGGCAAAGCCGGGAACACGACGGGTGTCATCTGGTGTTACGGCGGCCGTAATCCGCAATCAAACATGAACGACATTACCGAGTTCGACCCGGTCAGTTACACAGCCGTTCGTTACCGGTTAAGCGGGCAGATTCCGCAGCAAGCGCCAGGTGGCGGCGACTATCGCGGACTAATGAACCGGCACGTCTTCGTTGCCGAGTGGCGCACGGTGTTCTTTGTGACTGACATGGAGCGAAGCGCGTACGCGGTGAGACTGCCTGGTCCCACAGAGGACACATCGATGCTGGCGATGTAATCAATGCTGCTTCAAAGGCGGTGCGCCTTTTTTATTAATTACGCCAGTGGCCCGCCTTGACCAGCTTCTCGCGCAATCCGGGCAGGTCGACACCAGCAGCGTAGGCTTTTTCGGCATGGGACCGCGCGCGCTCGTAGTCACCCAAATCAACGAGCACCAGCCCCATGTTGTACAGAAGGATCGGGTCGTCGGGTGTGCGTTTTTCGGCAACTTCAAATTGCTGCAAAGCCTCTGACGGCCGACCCACGCGTGCCAGGTAGCTGCCGTATAGCGTTGAGAGCGCAGCGTCATCGGGACGAAATTGCAAACCCCGCACGAAATAGCATTCAACCGGAAGACCCGCGCCTGACGGTTGCGGCGTCTTTTCGCGCAGTGCCAACCGGACCATGGAGTTCAGGGCGCGCGGGTGATTCGGAACGTATCGCAACAGGAAGTCGATGTCGCCTCCGAGTAAGCCCGTCTTCGCCTTGACAAGCGCCTCGACATTGCGGTCGAAGTGATTGCTCTCGATTTGCTTGATGCGCATCTGATCGCGCGGCGCATGGTAGTCAAGGCGCTCATCCATCCATACCGGCGGCCCACATTCCGCTTTAGCGAAGTGGACTGATTGACCATATGATGACTGGGTACCCACAAAGCCAATCAGCACCGCGCTGACTGCGCCTGCAAGATGTCGCGAAAGGAAGGTGTAGGGCATATCGATTTACTTGGGTTGGTGCCGCATTGATATCCACATGGGCCGGGCGTTACTTAACGCACGGCGTCAGGTTCTCGTTGGCAAAGACGACGATACGCGCGTACGCGCTTCACTGCCCGCAACCAACGTCACTTTGCTGCTACACGATTGATACACCAATGGCGTTAGATCGAGGGCCGGCCGCTATTGGGAAAACTACTGAATGATCGCCACCGTCGATAGAATTCTCTGGCGCCGAAAAGGTTACAAGTGCGATTCACCGCAAGGAACAGGTCGCGATGCTGAAGCAACTAAAAAAAACCATTAAAAGCTCGCTGTTACGCGAACTGCACCGGCGCAATGAATTGCTACGCGCGCGTCTCGGGCAGATCGACGGAATCTCGCCTGCGGCTTGGGGAGCCAGCCGCGACGACGCGGGTGAATTGGTCATCGGAGGATGCAGCGTGGCTGCTCTCGCCAACGAATTTGGCACACCACTTCACATAGTCGACAACAGTCGCCTTAAGGCAGACTTTGAAAACTTCATCAACAGCTTTAGGAGCCTCTATCCGAAAGTCGAGGTCGGTTACTCCTACAAGACCAATCCGTTACCTGGGGTGCTCGCGGAGTTACATCGTGTCGGTGCGCTCGCAGAGGTCATTTCGCACTTTGAGCTGTGGCTCGCACTACGTTTGGGAGTTCCGCCTGAACGCATCCTTTTCAACGGTCCCGGAAAAACGAAGGAAGCGATTGAGCTGGCCGTGCGGGAAGGTGTTTCGCTGATCAATATCGACAGCCTGGCGGAGATCGATGAAATCGCAAACGCGGCGGCCCGCGTCGGTCGCCGGCAGGCCGTTGGTGTTCGCATCGTGACTTCCGTCGGATGGTCTGCACAATTCGGTTTAAGTGTGGCAGCCGGCGATGCATTCGAAGGGTTTCGACGAATGGCAGTCCATCCGAACTTGGTGGCGACGGGACTTCACTTTCACCTTGGGACCGGAATTCGAGAAGCGCCGATTTATCTGCAGGCGGTGCGCGAGATGCTCGAGTTCGCGCGGCGCCTGAGATCCGAGCTCAAGGTTGAAATCGAACACCTCGATTTGGGCGGTGGTTTCGGGGTGCCCACCGTGCGCCCGATGTCGATCTGGGATCAGCGACTGATGGCCGACGGTATGCCACCCGGCCCTGTTGATACAGGAGCCGCCGCGCGTCCGAGCGACTATTCGAAAAGCATCATCGAACTGGTTCGACACTATTACGGCAACAACGCGTTGCTTCCTACGATTTACTTTGAGCCGGGTCGTGCGCTGAGCAGTCAGGCCCAATGCCTGATCCTCAAGGTGCTCGCGATCAAAGACAGCGGCAGCAGGCCCAAGGTGATACTCGATGGAGGCAAGAATATTGCGATGCCAACCGGCTATGAATTGCACGAACTTCTGCCAGTAAAGTTGGCGACCGAGGCACGCGTCCCAACCGACTTCTTCGGCCCGCTGTGCCATCCGGGCGATCAACTTTTCGTAGCTAAACGGTTCCCTCGGCTGAAGCTCGGTGATCTTGTCGCCCTGATGGATGCGGGCGCGTATTTTGTTCCGAATCAGATGAACTTTTCACACGCTCGACCGGGCGCCGTCATGGTTGAAGGAGGCCGAGCTCATGTTTTGCGGGACCGAGAATCCTTCGCCGATGTCGTCAGGCTCGATCGATTGGACGCCAGCGATGGCCTGCTCGCAGCGTGAAAACGATACGCTCGGATGCAACGTCGCCGAGAGCGGCACATCTATCGCAAATACCAGAACGCGGCCAGAAACCCGAAGCTCAGCCAGGCAAGTGACGCCACTGCTCTAACGACCGGCACGCTGCCCCGGCTGAACCGGCGCGTAGCGGCAATGACCAACTCCTGTGCTGCAAGAAGCAGCAGCGCAAGCATGGTCAGCCGATATCGGTAAAAGGTCAGTTCGCGCACGCCAGGAAATTCACGCATTGCCTCCTCGTACGCGGAAACAATGTGACGACGGCGTCCGCCGACATTTGTCGGGGCCACGAGTTGCACGCGTTCATCGCGACCGTCAGCAAACTGGATTAACAGCAAATCTTTCATGCGACGAATGACAAAACCTTCGCTGACGCTCTTCACCGAAATAGTCCACTGAGATTCATCCGCCTTGGTGGCGTCGACGCTTACCGAAGCGCTTTGTTCGCCAAGCTTCAGCACGGTAGCGATCGGCATACGATCTGCACGTTGCTGCACCTCGATCGAGGGTGCGGGCGTGGGCCGTCCCGAGCGAACGATCCATCCGCCGAACGGTGCGAGGCTTCCCGATCTGATCACGGGTGGTGACGCAACAGCACCCGCAAAAATCAGCCGAGCGGTCGCCGTCGAATCGGAGGGTCGCAGCACGAATTCTCCTTGGCCAACCGCCTCTACTTTGGTCTCCGGCATCGTCGTCCATAGAGATTCGAGCAGCTGCACTTTTGGATGCGAAGCCGAATCCAATACGAGCCACGCATTCCCGCCAACCTCGACAATCTGCCTGCGCACGGATGCTCCTTGCGCCAACCTGCGTTCGAGATCAATTACTGAAACGGATGGCGATGCGCCGGCTCCGAGCAGTATCGTGTCTCGTTCGACTCGCGATGGTTCGCCCTGAAAATGAGGAGCGTTCGAGCCGCGCCAGCCGTTTGCATCGTCGAAACCTTCAGCACCGTAGGGCCAGTATCCCGAGTTCGTCAGCCACGCGCGTCCCTGGGCCCATACAACGATCGCCATGTCGTCAGCATGCTTGTGCGCCCGGGTAGGAAAATTTGACCAAGTCACTGCGGTTTGGCTGAGGTGCTGCACACGTGGCCAATCTTCAGTGCCACGCCAAGCCAGTGCAACGCCCGCGACGTCATAGAGGCGAGTGGCAGGAGCTGGCGCACGTGACACATCGATGCTTTCTTCCACTGCGAGCGGCGCGTGATCTGTATTTCCGTACACGGGCAGCGTTCGATCCGGCCGCTCCAGAAGGTGCGAAAACTGTGTCACGCGCTCGAGCAACTCTGGCCACTCAGAAGGGAGCGGACACCCGCCGAGTTCGAAAAGACGAATCGCCTTGACCAGGAGCTCGCGCCCAAACTCGTGGTAACCCGCGGAATGCTCGAGTACCGGACCTTCGGGGTCAACGTAATAGCGCACCTGCTTCACGATGCGCGAGCAACCTACGGTCTTAAAGTATTCAGCACGGGGCAGCGTTGGAAACGCAACTGCTAGCTGAATCAAAGCGATGTTCTGCATGATCCCATGGTTGGTTCGGCTGTTGTAGAGCTCGGGCTTGGCCAACCTCGCCCCGGTGCGGTCCACCAGTTCCAACAATGCTTGTGCTGCGCCCGGGTCCAGATCACGGTCGCTACGTACGAAAGACCACAGCAGCGCCAGGGTGGAAACACGGGCCGCGATCGCGTGGTCATTCCACAGCAGGCCTCGTGGCACCAGACGCCAGGCATCAACTTGGTTAAATGCGAGCGTTTCCTCGAGCGCTGCATCGAGAAAGCGTCGATCAAGCGTTGCTGTGTAAGCTCCCAGCAGCAGTCGTACCGTACCCAAGCCGGCGATCTGCAGCGCTTCCGAAGCTGCGTCTAAGTGTGCCGCTCGAAACGGAAACGGCAGTACGGCCGTCGGTCGCTGTCCGAACTGTACGTTGCCGGTAATAACTCCTTCTCCTAATTGTCGAAGCCGGTTTGGATCGCGCCTGTCGTTCGGATCGATCACCGTCAGGAGCGACTGGTCACCGATTTCGGCGAGAGTAATGAGCGCAGGCGAAGTCCTCCCTCGTAGAACATCCTCGTTGGACACTTGCGTGGACCCCGCCCAGTAGAGTCGTACTTCGGGTATCCAGATCAGCGCCAGTGCAACGACAACGGCGAGACCATTTGCGGCCAGCGCAAGCCTGCACAAGGTCTGAAATTTTTTACTGCTAGCGCCTTTCATACGTCTGCCGCATGTTTTCCCGCTTTGACACCTTCATTGACGACCGCATCGAACACTGCCGCCAACTCCCGTGCTCCATGGCTTCGCCCATGCAGCGCGACCAATTCCTGCGGTGGAACATGAGCTGTTCCGGCTCGACAGTGATTCAGAAACGTGTGAAGCGTGTGTTCAATTTGATCGGATTGGTTCATATCGGCCATGTAAGGCACGCCCCATTGCCTGGCCAGCAGATCGTGCGTATCGCCACCCGGGTCGCACAGGCCGATGATCGGTCGGCGACAGGCGAGGTACTCGTACGCTTTAGCCGGAATCTGGCGATTGCAGGCTTGCCCTTGAAACAACAACAGTCCGCTAGCAGAACGCATTTCCTCGAGCGCCTCGTCGTGTGATACGCGCGACCCGACTGTTACAAAATCGCCCAGAGCCAACGCTGCGATCTGTCGCCTATATTCGTCGTCGCGCCCCGTCGCACGCAGGACGATCTGAATGCCAGTTGACTGGATCTCTGCACGATCACGCATCTGGGCCAGTGCACGAAAGAATGCGCTTGGGTCTCGATCCGGTACCTCCATCAGACCACTGTGCACGAGGGTGATGCATTCATCCGGCTGCGTGCTCATAGCGTGCGCACGGGGCTGCGCCGCGTCGTCATCGACACCATTGGCAATGACACAAAACCGCTCAGGAGGCACCTGCGGATAGCGCTGTAAATACAGGCGGCGCGCTCCTTGCGTAGTAACAACGACCTTGCACGCCGCGAAGACAGCCTTGTGTTCAAGCCAGGCATAGACGCGTCGGCTCAATGGGTCAACCGGCCAATGCTCGTAGACCAGTGGGTCGCGGAGATCAATCACCAATGGAAGTTTTGTCAGCCGCTGCAAAGCGACAGCCGCCAGTAGAGCGCTCGGGATTGGAAAGGTTGCCCATAACACGTCCGGTGCGCGCGCGCGCACCAAGCGCAGGCCCTGCAAGCAAGCGCCCAAAGCCCATGCAGCCCAGCGATCAGGGATTGCAAGCCAGCGTGGATACCGCCCCCTGATCGACAGATCCTGTGCAACATCGAGACCCCACGCACGCACTACTTCGGTAGATGACGGAATCAGCGTGACACTGGCCGCATCGATTGCTGGGAACAAACGCTCACGTGCAGTAAGTACGACCACACGCCAGTCATGCAGCGGAAGATGCCGCACGAAACTGAGTACGCGTTGACTCCCTGTGCTCTGCGCAAACGGCGGAAAATAGAATGCCAGCATCAAGGCGGTGCGCTTCATTCGATCTGAGGACTCGGTGCCGGTTCGGTCCACGTTGAATGTCATGCAGACAAATTGCCGTGAGGGCGCGCTAAGCGCCTCGGCGTCGCAGCGATGCTAAGAACGGCTTCGGATCGCGCCAGTCAAACAGCGCGAACACATTGCTTCGCAAAGCCGAAGCCACATAGGCGCCAGCCGCCAAGCGTCCTTGTCGAACGTCGCCAACGGAGCGCGAAAACGCATTGAACAAATCGGCGTGCAGGTTGATCCAGGTCTTGCCGGATTTCACGCGCCTCGCGGTCCGTTTGCTTGGCACGTTCAGCACCAAACCGAGGAAGTCATGACCCGAGGCGGGAGCCAAAGCGTATTGGATCCAAGGCCGCGCATTGATCTCAATGACATAGTGTTGCCCGTCAGAACGGTCGTGCAAAATTTCCATCTCTCCAATACCGAAGTAGTCGAGCCGCTCGGCCGCCACTCGTGCAAGTTGTTCGGCTACCGGATCGGCATGCAGCTCAACGCAGCTGCCCACAGAGCAGCGCTCCGGCCTCGGCCGCACTTTGCGAGCGCTAAGAACCAGCATGTCCGAATCACGCCGGGCGAAGGAGATCGAGCTCTGGTCGATATCGCGACCCAGCAGCGATTCACTGATCAGCGGCTCAACCTGCTTTTCAGCATAACGCGCTAGCCATGCGTGAAGCTCGCGCTCGTCTTGAACTTCAAGAGCTTTCGGCAGGCCGAGAAAACCACGGTCGTGCAATGTTCGAGCAGGTCTTATCAACAGTGGGAATCGAGGCGCGAGAGGGCCGACCTCTTTCCCGCCGATCCAGCTTCGTGGAGTAAGTAAATCATTTTGTAAGCACCAGTGCGCGAACGTCGACTTGTCCAGGCAGATTGCAAGTGCTTCGTTCGACGGGTGAAGTATCGAACCGTAAGCACGCTGCAAGACGGTCCGATGCTCGATAAGAAAGCGCAGCCAATGATCAGCTGTTGATACCAATGCGGAACTCGAACCCGCCAATTGGAGCAGTTGCGCCAATATGCCTTCGGTGTCGGTTGGACGGACTTGCTCTGAAACGACCCATCGGCACGAAAAAGCGGGACCGCGTTCCGTGTCCACCACGACCGGTCGCAAACCGTGCGCGTGCGCATCACGCGCAACCGCCAGCGCTGTAATCGAACTACCAAGAATTACAAGGGTGTTCACCAAAAAAATTGCACGTTTGAACAGGCTGTGCAATTTTCGATGGCACAGCACCAAGCAAAAAGCCGTTAACGGCGTAGCTCTTACTTCTGCCTGACTGCCAGCGCCTCGCCTGTGAATGATACGAGTTCTGTCTATGCGCGTTGTCCGCGCAGCGCCGTGAGTGCGCCTAGGTCGTCTATGCTACCGACGCGCGCGGCTGACCCCTCACAGCGTCGAAGAACTTGGGCTTGTACGGCTCTTGCACCTACCCCCGGATGATCCACTGACGCATGGACGAAAATCCCGACGCAGCTCAGACGAAACCCCCTGACGGCGCGTCTGCGCGCGCTTCGTTGGTCGGTTGGTTCGATCTGAACGATGCCCTGAATACGCCGCGCGGCTCGCCGACGATCGATCACACGGCAGCCAATCGGCGTGCACTCATTACTGCACGCGGGCTGCAGGTCGCGTTTGACCCGGAACGCGTGCGAGTTGCTTTCACCGCGGATTCGTTGACCGTGATCATAGGAGAACCGCGAAATGAAGATTTCGAGAGCGTCGCTGCCGCCGAGATAAATCATCGTTTAGCTCAGTCCGACCATTCAGAGCCGGCATCATGGCTTAGAGGTCACTTTTCCGTCGTTCATATCAATCTGAAGTCGAGCTGTTGCCTGCTCGTCTCGGATCGGTTCTCTGTATTTCGTCTTTGCTACGGAAGCGATGGGAAACGTTTTGCATTTGCTGATCGTGCCGATGCGGTTCCAGTTTCTGCGCGCACAATCGACCCGCAAGCCGTATACAACTATCTCTATTTTCACGTTATCCCCGCGCCGCGCACGATCTTCCGCGAGGTACTTAGGCTCGAGCCCGCGACCCAGCTGAATGCGGATCAACGCGGCATTCGCAGCGCTCCAACCTGGAGCGTCGCGTTCGGCAATGCCGCCGGCTTCGACAGCCGCGTGGCTGCCGAGCGCTTTCGCAGTCTCCTGCGGGCCGCCGTCAAACGCGAGATGTCGTCGACTCGAGTAGGTGCGTACCTCAGCGGAGGCACCGATAGTTCGACTGTTGCCGGCATGCTCACCCAGATCACGCAGGATCGAGTCGACACGTTTTCGATCGGATTCGAGGCAGTTGGTTACGACGAGATGGCGTACGCGCGGATTGCCGCGAAGCATTTCGATACGCGGCATCACGAGTACTACGTAACTCCCGCTGACGTGGCGCTCGCTATTCCGATCATCGCCGCTGGTTATGACCAGCCCTTTGGTAATTCGTCGGCGGTACCGGCCTTCTTCTGCGCCAAGATGGCGCACGATCACGGAATTACGCGGCTCCTCGCCGGAGACGGTGGTGACGAGCTTTTCGGTGGAAACGTTCGGTACGCGAGGCAGAAGCTTCTTGAGCTCTACCATGCGGTGCCTCCGTCCTTTCGTGCGAGATTGATCGAACCGCTGCTTCTGGGCTCGACCCGGATTGGAAAGCTGCCATTGCTACGAAAGGCCGCGAGCTATGTCGAGCAGGCGCGAACTCCGATGCCCAAGCGTGCCGAGTTCTATAACCA
>DATEOP010000099.1:0-4704 GCA_035274065.1 Burkholderiaceae bacterium | reverse complement strand
CGACGATCGATGCTTATCCGCAACATGACGATCGCCCTGGCTGCGCTACCCATGCTCGCCTGCGCGCAGCCAACGACTCAGGCGCCCGCGCGATCGAGTGGCGCCGACGATCCGGTGGCGGTTCTCGTCGGACGGCTCGACTTGGAACGCTACAAGGCCACGATCAAGGGGCTGACTCAATTCGGTGATCGGCGAGAGGGTACCGATCGCAACCGCGCTGCAATCGATTGGATCGAAGCGCAACTCAAACAGTATGGATGTACGAACACCGAGCGAATGGCGTACGTTTACGAACCGCCCGCGCCTCCGACTCAGTCGACCTCTGCGCCTGCAGCTGTTTCTGCAAGTGCGAGCGCAGCTATCGCAAGTGGCGAGATACGTGCAGGAGTCGGCGGTTCACGCCTGCGAGGTATTACACGATCGGCAGCGCCCAACAACAATCAGGAGTCGCAGACGGATCCCGCGCTACGCGCACTCAATGCTCAAGTACCGACGCCTGGACGACGCGAGCAGGTTTACTGCACGAAAGTCGGCGCCACGCGTCCGGACGAGATGTACCTACTAGGCGCTCACATGGATGGTCGCGGCTTCGGCGAGGCAGCCAATGACGATGGTTCGGGAACGGCCTTGGTGATGGAGATTGCTCGGATACTCAGCAGTCCGGACGTTGTGACTGAACGATCGATTCGCTTCGTGCTTTGGAACAACGAAGAGACCGGCCTCAATGGCGCAAGGGCCTATGTCGAACAGCGGGCGGCGCTGCAAGGCAAGGAAAATCCGCCAGGATCAGGGCGCTACCCCGAGCCGAAGTGGTTGGCCATGATCCAGCACGACATGATGTTATGGGACCACGGCATGCCGCGAGCTGACGGCAGCGTGAATCCCGAGCAGCGCCCCGAAGCGGACGTCAACATCGAGTTTCAATCTGCGTCGAAGCTTGCGGATGAATCGATGAAGCTGGCGTTCCTATTCCGCGATGCCAACGAGAAATACGCCACAGACTATCCGGCCGCAGTCGGCCACCACATGTCGAATACCGACTCGACGCCGTTCATGGACTTGATCCCGTCGATCAGCCTGCGTGAGAACGAACGTGGCATGCACATCGGGGCCGGATGGAATCCCCACTATCACCAGCCGACTGATCTTTACTCGTCCTATTCGGACAAGGACTTTCGTCTTGGCCTCAACGCCGCTCAGACAACGTTGGGCGGCGTTGCGCGGCTGGCGGGAGCTGCGTTAAAGAACTGAAGAGACGACTCGTGCACAACGCAGATTTCGGCGAATCCCATGGAGGGCCGTTTTGCAGTTCATGATTGTTGAGCGTTTCAAGAATCGAGATCCGGTGCCCGTGTATCGACGTTTCCGTGACCGCGGCCGCCTTGCACCGGAAGGACTGCACTACGTATCGAGTTGGGTGGATGAGAACTTGGAATGCTGTTTTCAAGTTATGGAAACTTCCGATCGAAGACTTCTTGACGAATGGATTTCCAATTGGTGCGACATAGTCGACTTCGACGTCTATCAAGTCATTTCCTCGCAAGAGGCTGCCGGCAGGGTGGCGCCAAAGCTGTGAGAGTTGTTGTCCTCAGTCCGACACCCCCTGTTTTTGTTTGAGAGTACCGTCTAGCGCGTCTCTCAATTAAGCGCCGCGTCCCATGGACCCTGACCCGGCTTTAGAGAATCCCAAAGGTCAACGGCAGGGGCTGAAGGCCACCACCAGCTCGGCTGCTGAGCGGCCGCTCGAATCGGCCAAGCTCATGTGGCGCCGCGCATGGTCAAAGCTCCACTCGCGCTTTGCGCGTCAGATCGCACTCGCCGCGGTGGTCATCGGAACGATCGCCGCCGTGGGCCACTTCATCGGCGGCATGATTGGCTGGTGGCACGCGTACGAGTTGACGTTCGGCCACGATGAGCCCGCAAAGGCGCCGACGAAGAACGCTCTGGCACCGTTCTCGATTGCGATCTTGCCATTCGCCGCCGCCGGCGGTGCGGCGGATGCGCAGCTTGCCGACAGCTTGACGCGCGATTTCACGGCAGCCTTCGGGCGTATCCGTTTGGCACGAGTCGTTTCGTATGGCCTGGCATCGACCTACAAAGGCAAGGCAGTTGACGCTCGCCTGGTCGGGCGCGAGCTCAACGTGCGTTACCTCGTCGAAGGCGGGGTCCGCTCCGCGGGAGAGGGCGTCATTGCCGACATCCACCTTATCGACACTGGCACAGCGACCCGGGTATGGAGCAATCGTTTAAAAGTGGAGCGAGGAAGTGCTGAGCAAGACCCGAGCGCGCTCGTTGCATCACTGACTCAACAATTGCGTGCGGCGCTGTTTGCAGCTGAACGCCGTCGTATCGGTACCGAGTCTGCAATCCACTCCAACGCGCTGGAGTTGGTACTGCGAGCAGACAATGTCTGGAACCAGGAACGCGATCCGCTCAAGGGTGCACGCGAGGCCCGCAAACTATACGACGAGGCTCTGCGGCTGGATCCCAACCTTGTGTGGGCTTTGCTCGGGCGTGGCTGGACCCTACAAGCCGAACTTGAATTGGGTGGCGCTGCTCGCGACCGCCTGGTGCAGGACCTCGACGCTATGTCCCTGCGGGCCGTTGTGGCCGACCCTGACGATCCCATGGCGTGGGCGTTGCGCACGGACGCTCTCACGTGGCAGTGGCGCTGGGAGGCGGCACTCGAAGCGAATTCGAAGGAACAGAGCCTTGACCCGACGCGCGCCAACCCTATCTTCCACCGGGCATGGATGATGAACTTGCTCGGGAAGCCGGCCGAGGCGTTGCCGCTAGTGGACCAGGCCTTGGCGTTGGATCCGCTCGCTGTTGGTCCTGCGCTGTTTTTCAGATGTCGGTCCTATCTTGTGCTCGGCCACTATAAGGATGCGATAGGCGCATGTGAAAAGGCCGGCACCTTCAATCATTCGTGGCCTCTCCAAACTTTCCTCGTTGCAGCCTATGCGCACGAGGGTGAAGTCGCCAAGGCCCAAGCAGCCAAAGCTGAACTGTTGCGCCTCCGCCCGGGCTTCTCGATCGCCAACCTCAACCAGGAGGAACTGTCGAACGAACCGGCGTGGTTACAACAGAGCGAGACGCACCTCATTGGCGGCTTGCGCAAGGCCGGGATTCCCGAACGTTGATCCGCCCAAGGCCTCGGCGCCTGCGTCCGGGAGCCTGCGACGTCGTCTCCAGCGACAGCGAGATATTGTTTTCAAAGGTATCCGCATTCGGCCACTAGCGTTCATCGGAATGCGCGAGCAATGGAGCCCTACGAAGCAGCCGAGCCCGCTCAGCGTAAGGGCTACCCCCGCAACCCACGTAATAACTTGGCAGCGGACGCGCGTCACTTACCGCGCTTGGTTGCCTCGTAAGATGCCGAGTTGAACACTTTCGAGGCGGCTGTTGTGTCATCGCGGCCAAGCGTTGTGATCATCGGAGGCGGCATCGGTGGCTTATTCGCCGCCAATGCACTGATCGCGCATGGGCTGCGCGTTGCGGTCTACGAACAAGCGGAAGCACTGGGGGAGGTCGGCGCCGGCGTGTTCGTGACACCGAATGCGATGCGCCATCTGCAGCGAGTTGGTGTGGGGCCCGCTGTCGAGAAATGGGGTGCACGGACCGGCTCGCACTCCCGCTACTTTCGCCACGATGGAACGTCGATCGCGCCGGTGCAGGTGACCGACGCGAGCGGCTGGAACGCGACGTACGGAATGCACCGCGCTGACTTCGTCAATCTTCTCGCCGCAAACTTGCCGGCAGGGATTGTCCACACCGGCCACCGCGCAGTCGGCTTCGAGCAGAATGACGGCCTGGCCCGCGTCGAATTCGCCAACGGTGTCACTGTTGAAGCCGATGTGGTTGTTGGCGCCGATGGCATCCATTCGGAAATGCGGCCGCACGTCTTCCCGCCCTCGAAGCCCGTCTTTCACGGCACGATTTCCTACCGCGGCCTGATTCCACGCGAGCGTCTACCGGGCTGGCCGATGGACCGGTGGCAAATGTGGACCGGCCCGTCCAAGCATTTCCTGGTGTTTCCCGTCCGCCACGGCACGATGGTCAACTACGTCGGCTTCGTGCCTGCCGACGCGGAAATGAAGGAATCATGGTCAGCGCCCGGCGATCCGGAAGTGCTGCGCCGCGCGTTCGAAGGTTGGGACCCGCGCGTCGGCCAGGTGCTGCAGCAGGTCGACAAGACGTTTCGCTGGGCGCTCTACGACCGTGACCCGTTGCCCACCTGGGCGAAAGGCCGGCTGACGCTGCTCGGGGACGCGGCGCATCTGATGCTGCCGCACCTCGGCCAGGGCGCAAATCAGTCGATCGAGGACGGCATGGCGCTCGCGACAATTCTGGCCAACATAACGACGACGGCAGTGCCGTCAGCACTGCTGGCGTACGACCGCTTGCGTCGCGAGCGAGTGGCGGAAGTGCAGCTGGGCGCGCGGCAGAATGGTCTGCGAGTCGATTCCGCGGAGGCGGATCTACGCGCGCGCGACGCGCAACTCGTCGCACACGCCGAATTCCGCAAGCACCTCTACAGCTACGACGTCGTGCCGCACGCGCGTGTCGCGGCGGCGAAGCTAACGCAGTGAGTTGTCGGCGCGCGTTCTGACTCGCGTCACTTCACCAAGCCGGTCTTCCTCGCGATCGTGCTCACGCGCCTGAGCTCGTCGCTGATCTCGAGCGCCATCTGCTCCGGCCCGG
>DATEOP010000098.1:0-3783 GCA_035274065.1 Burkholderiaceae bacterium | reverse complement strand
GCCACCGACGGCCGATTCAACCGAGAACACTTTTTCAACAAGTACCCCGAGCTTGCACAACTGACATCGCATCTATCGGACGAGGATATCGACCGGCTGCGTCGTGGTGGCCATGATCCAGTCAAAATCCATGCCGCGTATCACGCGGCAGCCAATCACAGGGGTCAACCGACCGTGATTTTGGCGAAGACTAAGAAAGGCTACGGCATGGGCACCGCCGGCCAAGGCCGCATGACCGGTCATCAGCAGAAAAAACTCGACACGCAAGCTCTCCTTGAATTTCGCGATCGCTTTGCATTGCCATTGAGCGACGCGCAAGCCGAGCAGGTCGAATTCATCCGGCCCGCTGCTGACACCCCCGAGATGAAGTATTTGCATGCGCGACGCCACAAGCTCGGCGGATATTTGCCAGCACGCGATGCTTCGTGTCCGGCGCTTAAAACACCTGGCGCGACGGAGTTTGGGCGCTTTGCGCTCGAGGCGAATGGCAAGGAGATGTCGACGACGATGGCATTCGTGCGAATGCTGTCGGCACTGCTGAAGGATCGCGAAATCGGAGCGCGTATCGTGCCGATCATCGCGGACGAAGCGCGCACGTTCGGCATGGCGGACCTGTTTCGCACCGTCGGCATCTACTCGCCGGTCGGTCAACTGTACGAGCCCGAAGACCAGGCGCAAATCAGCTACTACAAGGAAACCACGAGCGGCCAGATCCTGGAAGAAGGCATCAACGAAGCGGGTGCGATTGCGTCGTGGGTCGCGGCGGGTACCAGCTATTCGACAAACGGCTATCCGATGCTGCCGTTCTACATCTTCTATTCGATGTTTGGCTTTCAGCGCGTCGGCGATCTGCTGTGGGCGGCAGCCGATTCGCGCACACGCGGTTTTCTGCTGGGCGCAACCGCCGGCCGCACGACACTGTCCGGCGAGGGGCTACAACACCAAGATGGCACAAGCCATCTGATCGCCAGCACGATTCCGAATTGCCGCGCGTACGACCCGTGCTTCGCCTACGAGCTGGCGCTCATCCTCGACGACGGAATGCGCCGCATGCTTTCGGACCAGCAGGATGTGTTTCATTACGTCACGGTGATGAACGAGAACTACGCGCAGCCGTCAATGCCTGCGGACGTGCGTGAGGGTGTGTTACGCGGGATGTATCGCATCAAGTCCATGCCCAATGCAAAAGTCAGACTTCTAGGTTCCGGAACGATTTTGCGTGAAGTGCTCGAGGCGGCGACGCTGCTCGAAGAGGAATCTGGCGTTGCGGCCGACGTTTATTCGGTGACGAGCTTTACGGAGCTTCGGCGTACGGCGCGCGAGGACGCGAATCCAGACGCAGAGCCCTACTGGGTTGAGCACCAACTGCCAATGAACGGAACGCCGGTGATCGCAGCCAGCGACTATGTTGCCGCCGTACCGGACTTGATCCGGCCCTGGGTGCGAGATCGTTACGTCACGCTGGGTACCGACGGTTTTGGACGTTCCGACACGAGGGCGGCACTGCGTGAGTTCTTTAACGTTGATCGACGGTCGATAGCGTCGGCAGCTTTAGACGCTCTTAACGCGAGCGAACGCCCGATCACGCGTACAAAGTGAACGTCACTGAATCAGAATGACGCGATAGTCGTTGACGTTCGTGCGCGTCGGGCCTGTGACAATCAAGCTGCCTGCGGCATCGAAGAATCCGTACGAGTCGCGTTGATCAAGTGCACCGCGCGCTGGCACACCGCGCGCGGCAGCTCGTTTGACAAGTCCTGGTGCGAGCCACGCTCCCGCGTTGCCCTCGGTACCGTCGATGCCGTCTGTGTCACACGCCAACGCGTAAACCCCCGGCATATCATTAAGTTCGACCGCCAGAGACAACAGGAACTCGGTGCACCGCCCGCCCCGACCTGACGAGCCCGGCGGCAGCGTCACCGTACACTCACCGCCCGAAATCAATGCCACAGGTGGCTTGAACGGACTGCCGTACTTGCGCGTTTCGCGGACCAGCGCGGCGTACACCTTCGCGACTTCGCGTGCTTCGCCCGTGACCGTATCGCCCAGCAACACAGCTTGAATGCCGCGTGAGCGAAAAACCTCGGCTGCTGCCGCGAGCGACTGGTGCGCCGTGGCGATCACACGATTTTCAACTTGGCTCAACAGCGGATCGCCTGGCTTTGGAGTTTCGCCGACTTCGCCGTTGGAACCGCGCCGCAGCCACGCGGACACATCGTCGGGCGCCTTGACGTTCCAACGTGAAAGGACGGCGATCGCATCGGCGTAGGTCGAAGGATCCGCCGCACACGGCCCGGAAGCGATATCCGTCGGTGCGTCACCCGTCACGTCTGAAATCATCAGCGCCAACACCCGCGCACCGCGTTTCGTGCCAGCCAGCGCGAGTTGCCCGCCCGCGATTTGTGACAAGTGCTTGCGCACGATGTTCATCTCGCCAATCGGAGCGCCGCTGGCGAGCAGCATTCGAGTAACGGATTTCAAACTTGCCATTGAGACTTCCGGCACAGGAAGGCTCAGCAGACTCGATCCCCCGCCTGACATCAGCGCCAATAACAGGTCACCGCGCTGCAGACTCGAAACGAGCTTCATGATGTCGTGCGCTGCGGCCTCGCCCGCATCGTCGGGTACAGGATGCCCCGCCTCGACAACGCGAATGGAATTGGTCGGCGCGCCATGTGCGTACCGCGTGATCACCAATCCGTTCAGCTTGCGCTCGGGCCAGGCTTGCTCGACTGCTAGCGCCATACTGGCAGCCGCCTTACCCGCGCCCACCACTGTCACACTGCCGGGGGAATTCTGCGGCAAATGTGCTGCGACGATGCGCGAAGGATCCGCGGCTGCCACCGCAGCGTCGAAGCTCGCGCGCATCAGTTCAACCGGCGCACGCGATTCCGCTTCGCTCACTTCAAAACTCGAAACATGTTGTGGTGCGCATCGGTAAATGTCGGCAGACCCGGCCGACCCTCGATCGACGTCGCTACGTAACGCAAGCTTCCGGCGTGAAGCAGCGCCTTGTCCCGCGAGACCAGAATCTGATCGGTCGGCGACAGCCAATATTCAGGACCCGTCTTGAAGCCGGGGATATCGGACACCAGCACGGCTTCCATTTCAAACTCGTCTGCCAAACGCTTCACCACCGGCATTAAGTCGATGTAGCGATTGGTCGCCTGAAAAACGATAACGCCATCTGGCGCGAGATGGCGCACGTATAGCGCCATCGCCTCGCGGGTCAACAGATGCATCGGAATCGAATCACCAGCGAAGGCATCGATGCCGAGAATGTCATAACGCTGTGGGATCGAGCGCTCAAGGCTCAGACGCCCGTCTCCGAGTACGACTCTAATCTTTGCCGCGCTGTCCCGCAGAAATGTGAACTCGTCATTGGCGATATCGATTACGCGCGGGCTGATCTCGTAAAAAGTAAATTCATCACCCTTGCGGCCATAGGACGCCAGCACGCCGGCGCCCAGGCCGATAATCCCGACCTTGCGCGGATTTGGACGCCCTTCATTCAACGCCTCGAACAGGCGTCCGTATCCGGACGACGGTCCGAAATAATCGCTAGGTCGATTGCGAAAGTCATCGCCGAGCAGTTGACCACCGTGCACGATGCCGCCGTGAAACATCGAGCGATACGGCACTGGATCAGCGCGATCACGTGTGCGAACGACGCCATAGAAATCGCGCTGCATCGTGCGTATATCGCGCGAATATTCCTGTGCGCCGCGCACCGCAAAGAAGGCGGTCAGGGCGAATACAACGAGTCCAAACAAACGCGACACT
>DATEOP010000097.1:0-16081 GCA_035274065.1 Burkholderiaceae bacterium | reverse complement strand
GAGCTGCGGCTCCTGCGGCAGGTATCCAATCTTGATCCCCGGCATCGCCACCGCGTCGCCTTCGATTTCGTGATCAAGACCTGCCATGATTCGAAGCAGCGTCGACTTGCCCGAGCCGTTCAACCCAAGCACGCCAATCTTTGCGCCGGGAAAAAAGCTGAGCGAGATATTTTTAAGAATCTCGCGCTTGGGCGGAACGACTTTGCCCACACGGATCATCGAATAGACGTACTGAGCCATTGAATCTGCCGAATTGGTAGCTAATTAGGGGAAGCAATGCGGATTACGGCGAGCGGCGAGGTTACCGCATCGCATGTATCATTCGCCTCGGATTGTGGTGCTGTGTGTTCCGGTTCGCACCCTCCCTCGTGGTTGTTAATCAATACTCCCCGAACTTTGTAGTGTTCGCATTTGCCTGAACCGGTTCTGCGATACCGATGGTGTCGCCCCAGGCCGTGCTCAGGAGATCAATTTGAATTCGTCATTTGAAGCCCTCGGCTTGTCCGAGGCACTGGTTCGCGCTGTCAGCGAGCTGGGTTACACCACGCCTACTGCAATTCAGCAGCAGGCAATTCCCGCTGTCTTGAGCGGCGGTGACCTGCTGGCAGGCGCGCAGACGGGCACCGGCAAAACCGCCGGCTTCGTCTTGCCGATTCTGCAGCGACTGGCCACGCAAAGTGCACCCGTAGGCAAATCGCGCAGGCCGGTTCGGGTATTGATTCTTACGCCTACGCGCGAGCTCGCAGCACAGGTCGGAGAAAGCGTGCGTGACTATGGCAAGCACAGCAAGATCAGCGCAGCGATCATTTACGGTGGTGTCTCGATCAATCCACAAATTTCGGCGCTGAAGCGCGGTGCCGATATCGTCGTCGCGACACCCGGACGGCTGCTGGACCATGTGGGCCAACGCACGGTGGATCTGTCGCAAGTCGAAGTCCTCGTGCTTGACGAAGCCGATCGCATGCTCGACATGGGGTTCTTGCCCGACATGAAGCGCGTATTCGCTCTGTTGCCCAGGAGCCGGCAAACGCTGCTTTTCTCGGCGACCTTTTCGGACGAAATTCGCACGCTTGCGGCTTCGCTGCTAAAGAATCCAGCGATGGTGCAGGTCGCAGCACGCAATTCAACCGTCGATGCGACTACGCAGAAGGTCGTTCTGGTCGATCGTGGCCGCAAGTCCGAGCTTCTGGCTCACATGATCAAAAGCAACAACTGGTTTCAGTTGCTGATCTTCACCCGCACCAAGCACGGAGCAAACCGGCTCGCCGAGTTTCTGAACAAGCACGGCGTGACAGCGCTCGCGATTCACGGCAACAAAAGCCAGGGCGCGCGCACGCGTGCGCTCACCGAATTCAAGAGTGGCGAGTTGCAGGCGCTGGTCGCGACCGATATCGCAGCGCGTGGATTGGATATCGAACAGTTGCCGCACGTCATCAATTTCGATTTGCCGCATGTGCCCGAAGACTATGTCCACCGCATCGGACGCACGGGCCGCGCCGGCGCAACCGGCGAAGCGATCTCACTCGTATGCGCCGACGACAAGCCACTGCTTGCGGACATCGAACGCGTGATTCGGCGCCAGGTGCCGCGCGAAATCATTGCAGGCTTCGAGCCGAACCCTAATGAGCGTGCGGAGCCGATCGTGCGCCAGCGGAGTCACGGAAAAAGCGAACGCGGACCTCGCGATCGGCCGCAGCGCTCCACTGCGCGTCGCCCGGCTCAAGCCCAGCCGCGCAAAAACGGGAGCGCACCACCCGCACGGGCGCAGGCGAAGCCAAATGGTCAACCGCCGCGCACAGCGGACACCTATGCCAAACCGAAGCACTCGAAGCCCGCCTCAGAGCCCCGCCGTCCGGTCGAAAGCGGATCGACTGTACGTACCAACATTCCGGGGCTGCTGCAACCCTCACATCGGCGCGGGCGTTAGTCTTATGCATCTTCTATTCCGGACTGGTGATGGGACACCCGGACAGCGCAACTGTCGAGATCAGACATAACGCGGCGGCAAAGCGGTTCGAAGCAACCGTCGACAAGCTGCTGTGCCGCTGCGACTACCGGATGCACGGCAACACGATGATGCTGGTGCATACGGAGGTCCCGCCGCAGCTCGAGGGCAAAGGCTTTGCGTCGATGCTGGTGCGGGCCGCGTTCGAGTATGCCCGTCAAAACGGACTGGACGTGCTGCCGGTATGCTCGTACGTCGCCGCGTGGGCGCGCCGACATCCGGAAGTCGAAACGCTGCTGGCACGCTAGCGAGGCCTCTGGCTTCTAGCTTTGCGCCCGCGCAAGGACAGGCGGCGGGGCAGAGCGGCCTTTCGGCGGCTGAACCCGCATCTACGGTAATTTTCGTCCGTCCGTTTGGACCCTAAGATGCAGCTATGAACTTGCTGATTATCGGCGGCGGCGTCTTCCTTGGGCAGTCCCTGTTGCAGGCCGCGCTGGTTGGCGGACACACGGTCACAGTGTTCAATCGTGGTCAGTCCCGTAACTGGTGGCCTCCGGGCGTCAAGTGGATAGTCGGCGACCGATTGGAAGACTTGCACCTGTTGATGGGACGCAAATGGGACGCCGTGATCGACACCTGCGGCTACCGGCCACAAGACGTGGAGGCAACCTGCGCGGCGCTTTATGACAGTTGCGAGCGCTATGTCTTTATCTCGAGCGTTTCCGCGTATGCCTCGTTTGCGAACGTGCCGATCCGCGAACAGGATCCTTTGGCCACCGCCGAAGACGTCGACCGCGAAACGATCAACGGTGCCAACTACGGGCCGTTGAAAGCCGAGTGCGAAAGGACTGTCGCAAGAGCATTTGGCCAGCAGGCGCTTTTGATTCGTCCGGGCCTGATCGTCGGACCCAACGACCCCACCGGCCGTTTCTCCTACTGGCCGTGGCGTATCTGCGGCGGTGGCCGCGTACTCGCGCCAGGCTCACCGGAGACTCCGATTCAATTTATCGACTCGCGCGATCTCGCTGCATTGATCATGCGACTGATCATGCTGCGCGCGAGCGGCGCTTTCAACGCTACCGGGCCGAACGAAGGCGCAACTTTCGGCGAGTTGCTTGACACCTGCCGCTGGATTTCCGGCGAGGATGTCGAGATTGAATGGGTCGATCAGAAATTTCTCGAACGCGAAGGCGTGCAGCCCTGGACCGAACTTCCGCTGTGGATTCCGACGCATGATCCGCAGACGCGTGGCTTTCACATGGTCGATACGACGCGAGCGCGCCGCAACGGGCTGCGTACGCGGCCGATGGCAGTGACTGTCAGCGACATTCTCGAGGCCGGCATCCCAGATCACGATGACAAGCGTCGTGTCGGCAAAATAACGCGCGAGCGCGAGCGTGATTTGCTCGCGGTATGGCGGCTTCAAAAGGCCGGGCTGGCGCTGGCTTAGCCGTTACACCTTGAAACGAACCCGCGTCGGCTTAGGCGCGTGACACCTCGTTGAATCTCTCGTAACACTTGGGAGGTCAATGATGAAACGCAAATTTCTCTTCGGTGCGGCGCTCAGCGCGCTAATGCTGGCGGCGATCGCACCATGGTCCGCCTCGCACGCCAACGGTGTATCGGTAAGAGTCAGCACTCCGGAGTTCGGCATCCGCATCGGAGCGCCCCATTTCCCCGTTTTCCAGCCGGTGCCTGTCTATCGGCCAGTGCCTGTTTACCCGTCAGTGCCGGTTTACTACCCTCGTCCATATCGCTACGCGCCGCCGGCCGTGATCTATACACCGCCGCCGCGCTGGGGTTACGCGGGATACCGCGGCTACGGCTATGACCAATGGCGGCACCAGCATGGCCGCCATGACCGAGGACGCGGGCATAACGATCACTGGAACGGCAATCGTCGGTAAGCGCGCTGGCCCACTCTGTGCTTGAATCCCCATGACTCGTCATGGGGAGCAAGCATGCGCATCGAAGGCCAAAGTTCTAACGTAGAGGATCGCCGCGGACAGTCATTTGGCGGACGGGGTCTTATCGGCGGAGGGATCGGCACTCTGGTGCTCGTGGTTGTCGGCTTGTTCTTTGGCATCGATCCGCGTGTCATTCTCGGCCTCGCGGAGACAGCGCAGACAGTTCAGGAGTCGCGTGCACCGCAAGGACCGGCAAAAGCCCCCACCGATCCGGCCGGCCAGTTCGTCTCTGGCGTCTTACTCGACACCGAGAAAACCTGGAATACGTTGTTCAGGCAGCTCGGCCGCGACTATGGCGAACCCAAGGTGGTTATCTTCGAACGCGCAACTCGCTCCGCTTGCGGCACCGGCCAATCGGCAATGGGTCCGTTTTATTGCCCGCTGGATCAAAGCGTGTACATCGACCTCGCCTTTTACCGCGCGCTACAGGAGCGCTTCAAAGCGCCGGGTGATTTTGCGCAGGCGTATGTGATCGCGCACGAAGTCGGGCATCACGTACAGAATCAGCTCGGCATCATGGAGAAGACGCAGGCGCTGCGACAACGGCTCAACGAGGCACAGAGCAATGCCCTGTCCGTCCGAGTCGAATTGCAGGCCGATTGCTTCGCTGGTGTTTGGGCACACCATGCAAGCAATCGCAACTTGCTGGAGGCAGGCGACGTCGAGGAGGCGATGCGCGCCGCTGCTGCCATCGGCGATGACAACATTCAACGCCGCACGCAGGGCCAGATCGTGCCGGAGAGCTTCACACATGGCAGCTCCGAGCAGCGCATGCGCTGGTTCATGACGGGAATGAAGAGCGGTCAGATTACGGCGTGCAATACTTTCGAAGGGGTATAAAGGCACGCTGCTGCCCTGATGAACGCACCTGAATCGCTGTCGCGTCGCTCGAATCTCGACGCGACGCTGCTGAGCCGTACCGCACCACTGCCGATCGCGTCGTACTTCGACGCTGCGTGGTTTGAGCGCGAATTGCAGCATCTATTCGTACCGGGTCCAAACTACGCTGGAAGCGAGATGATGGTGCCGGAAATCGGCGACTACATGACGCTGCCATGGACGGCACACGGCAAGGTGCTGGTGCACGGGCCTGACCGTATCAACCTGCTGTCGAACACGTGTCGGCATCGCCAGGGCCTGTTGCTCGACGGCAAGGGCAACAACGCGAACATTGTTTGTCCGTTGCACCGCTGGACCTACGACCTGAACGGCAAGTTGCTTGGCGCCACCGACTTCGATTTCACTCCCGACTGTTCGCTTCCGAGTACGCCGCTGACCGGCTGGAACGGGTTGCTGTTCGCTGGACCGCGCGACCCCAACGTCGATCTTCGGGATTTTCCGCTGACGGCCGACTATGACTATGGAAACTTCGTCTTCGAAAAAGCGATCGTCGAAGAGTGCCCGTTTAACTGGAAGGCGTTTCTCGAAATCTATCTCGAGCTGTATCACGTCGAGGCGATGCACCCGGGATTGCAGAAGTGGGTCGATCCCGACAACTATGAGTGGGGGTTCGGCGATCGCTGGAGCTATCAGCTCCTTGGCATCAAGGATGGATTGAAGTCGCAGGTCTCACCGAACTATCAGCGCTATCGCGACACGATTCTTGAATACTCTGGCGGCGAATTACCCAAGTACGGCACGATTTGGTCAATTCTGTATCCGAACGTGATGCTCGAGTGGTACCCGTACTGTCTCGTCGTCAGTACATTGATTCCGCGCTCGCCCGACTTGACCACAAACATTGTCGAGTTTTACTACCCGGAGGAAGTGCAAGCGTTTGAACGGCAGATCGTCGACGCCCACCAGGCTGCGTACGCCGAATCAGCCGCCGAAGACGCGCAGATATGCACGCGCCTGCAACGCGGCCGGCGCGCGCTATGGCTTGCCGGCGAAGACGACGTTGGCCCGTATCACACGCCGCATGAAGACGGCATGATCCATATGCACGACTGGATTCGACGTGAGATGGGCCAGCGCAGAACGGCGTAAGTCAGACTACACGGCAGCGGTTTCTTCGACTGCGATGGCATTTGCCGCCGCCGCAACCACAGCCGCAATGCGGCCGACGTCCCGCAACTGCTCGGTGCTCATGCCGCCCTGCTTCAGCAGCGCGTAGTGCGACTGCACACAAAAATGGCATTTGCCAATGATCGAGGCGGCAAGCGCATAAAGCTCAAACAGCCGCTTGTCGACGCCTGCATGCGTGGCATAAGCCTGCATACGTAGTTGCGCGGGCAACGCCTTCAATTCGGCATCACCCGTCATTTCAACGTACGGATACCAGACGTTGTTCATCGCCATCAATGCAGCAGCGCTGAGCGCTGCGTTCTTCTCGACGTCCGACGCCACATCGGAGTTACGAATGATCGCTACCACGCGGGACGCCTGTGCCGCGTAGGCCGCTGCCAGCGCAACGGCAGCGACCTCGTTGGCGGGCAGCGACGAGCGGCCAAGCACGCCGTCCAGATTAATGCGGACATCCTTCGCGTAGTCCGGGATCAATGATTTGAGTTCATTGATGTAATCCATCGCTATTCGTTCGCTCCGTCAGTGTGCAACGACGGTGGCGTTCGGCGTTAACGTTGCCGTTCCAACCGCACGATTGCAGGGGCATAGCTCATCGGTTTGCAATCCGTCGAGTACACGCAAGACCTCTTCCGGATTGCGACCCACGTTCAGATTGTTGACCGACACGTGCTGAATCACATTGTCTGGATCGACGATGAACGTTGCGCGCAGCGCGGCTCCCTCCTTAACGTCGCGCACGCCGAGCATGTCCACCAGCGAGCCGGTCGTGTCGGCAAACATCCAGTGGTTCAAACGATCCAAATCTTTGTGGTCGCGCCGCCATGCGAGCTTGACGAATTCGTTGTCGGTCGAACCGCCGAGCAACACTGCATCACGATCCTCGAAATCGTTTGCGAGCTTTGCAAAACCGACGATTTCGGTTGGGCAAACGAACGTGAAGTCCTTCGGATAAAAGTAAATGACTTTCCACTTGCCGGCGAACGAACGCTCGGTAACATCTTCAAACGCACTGACGCCGTTCTCTTCGTGATGATTGAAGCCGGGCTTGACGCCGACCACGCGGAAAGAATCGAGTTGCTGACCAACAGTTTTCATTGAATGCTCCAACGTAAATAGAACGGTGAGTAGAAGCTCAGATGAGGCGTAGTTTATAGCTATCAAGCTTTCTTGTTTGATTGTTATTTGCAATCTAGCCGATAGGCTCAACTGCGGCGTCTGTAACAATGACGCCTGTGACCGTTTCACCGCATCGCACTTCCAGTTCTTGGCTCGCCTGGTACTTCGTCGTGGTCTGGGGCTCCGGCTTCCTGGCGACGAAGCTTGGGTTGCAGTACGCACCTCCATTCACGTTTCTGACGCTGCGATTCACCTTCGGCATCCTGCTGGTTATTCCGATTGCTCTGGCCGTTCGACCGCGATGGCCGGACTCCGCCCTTCAATGGACACACGTCGCGATTGCCGGCTTGTTGATGCACGCGGTCAATCTAGGTGGCAGTCACTATGCGCAATACCTGGGGATGTCGGCCGGCATTGCGGCGTTGGTTCTGGCGTTGCAGCCGCTCGTGACCGCTGTGGTAGCGGGCCCATTCATCGGCGAACGATTGAACCGCATGCAGTGGATCGGTGTTCTGCTCGGATTTGCCGGTGTCGCGCTGGTCGTTTGGCACAAGATAGATCTCGGCGCGATGAGCACCGCTTCGCTGGCGGCCGTTCTGATCGCGCTAGTCGCGATCACCGCCGGCACTCTGTACCAGCGCAGGTTTTGTCCGATGGTCGATCTGCGTGCAGCGTCGGTCGTCCAGTTCGCTGCGACTCTGCTGCTGATCGCACCGCTCGCTTTCGCCGTTGAAGGCTTTGCGTTTCGAATTTCTTGGCAGCTGCTGGCCGCGATTGGCTTTCTCGTGATCTTTGCATCGATCTTCGCGGTGAATGCGCTGCACACGTTGATGCGCCGCGGAGAAGCAACTCGTGTGACAAGTCTCCTATATCTGACGCCGATCATTGCGGTGGCACTCGAATGGCTGATGTTCGGAATTTCTCCGACATGGCTGACAGCGCTCGGCGTTGTGATCACATGCGCAGGCGTCGCGATGGTTGCTCTGAAGTTGCGAGACAAGAGCGCCTTGCAGCAGGCCGAAGTGCCGCGAAGTGCCACTTGAGGGATCAATGACGCTGCCGCGCATCATCGCGTTCGTCGTACTAACGCACACAGCGTTCGGTGCCGCGCGTGTTACGGCATCCCTGTATGCGTTGTCGAACAAGGCGTCGCCGTTCACGGTCGGTGTGCTGCTGGCCCTGTATGCATTGGTGCCGGCGTTACTTGCAGTACGCGCCGGCCGCTGGCTCGATCAGGTCGGACCGTTTCGTCCGCTGCTGGTCGGCACCGTGATGATGACGGTTGGTGCCTCGCTGCCGGCCGCGTTTTCGTATGCCACTGCCGACGTTGCGCCGTTGCTGGTGGCCAGTGCACTGCTGGGCACCGGATTTATGTACGTGCAAATGACGATGCAAAATTTGGTCGGCACGATGTCCGAGCCGGGCAGCAGGCCGGCTGCGTTTTCGATGCTGGCGCTGGGTTTTTCGACATCCGGATTAATCGCGCCGGTGGCGAGCGGATTCTTGATCGATAGCGTCGGCCATCGCGTGACATTCGGCTTGATCTTCTTGCTTATGCTCGTGAGCATCGTCATGTTGTTTCTGCAACGCACATCGTTGCCGGCGCCGCACCCGCACGACGCAACCCTCGAGTCGCGCAATCCGTTCGATCTGCTGCGCTTTCCCGCAGTACGCAATGTGCTGATTGTCAGCGGAATGATTTCGATGTCCTGGGACTTGCAGTCCTTTCTGGTCCCGGTCTACGGCACGAGTATTGGACTATCTGCGTCGCAGATCGGGCTCGTACTTGGAAGCTTTGCAGCGGCAACCTTTGCGATTCGCCTCGCGATGCCGACTTTGTCGCGTCGCTACCGGGAATGGCAGGTGCTGCTCTTTACGCTGATTACGGCTGCAATCGGGTTCGCACTGATTCCATTTTTCACGACGCTTGCTCCGTTAATGGCAGTTGCCTTTCTACTCGGGCTCGGCCTCGGCGCGGCGCAGCCGAATGTGATGTCGCTGCTACATGACCGTTCGCCTGCGGGTCGCGTGGGTGAAGCGCTCGGTGTGCGCACCACGATCATGAATTCCAGCCACGTGGTCCTGCCGCTTGTGTTCGGCGCGTTTGGTTCGGTGCTCGGTGCTGGGCCCGCGTTCTGGTTGATGGCTAGCATGCTCGGTGCGGGCGGCTGGACCGCATGGCGTCGAATGAACGTCGAAACAACGCGCGCTAAATGAACAGAGTGCCGTTCGATTTTCCGGGCCGTGTGACCGAAGAGCAGCAAGCCGCGTCGCTGCATCAAGCGCTTGCCGGCTGGGACCGCGCGTCGCCGATGTGGCTATTCGGCTACGGATCGCTGATCTGGAATCCGGAGGTCACCTACGATCGCCGCATTCCCGCGCGTGTGCACGGGTACCACCGGCGTCTGTGTTTATGGAGCCGTGTCAATCGCGGCACGCTCGATTGCCCCGGACTCGTCGCAGGCCTTGATCGCGGCGGTTCATGCGCCGGCATTGCCTATCGGCTCCCTGCCCAGACCGCCGGCGACGAGCTCGAGCGTTTGTGGGACCGCGAGATGTTCATGGGGTCGTACATACCGCGCTGGCTCGATTGCCGATTGCATTCAAAGGCGCGCGAAGGTCCGCTGGTCTCGGCGCTCGCGTTTGTCGTGCGGCGCGATGCTCAAAATTACGCGGGCAAGCTATCCGAGAGTGAGATCCTCGCGGTATTCGAAAAGGGCAGCTGCGGCCGGTTCGGCACCAGCCTCGAATACCTAACCAAGACCGTCACCTCACTGCGCGAGAACGGTTTGCGCGACCTGCATCTGGAGAAACTCGCACGCCACGCGGCACTCAAGTGCCTAAGATGAAGCCATGAATATTGCGGATCTACGGATCGAATACAAACGCGGAGAGCTCGACGAGGAGCATGCAGATGCCGATCCGATCGCGCAGTTTTCGCTGTGGTGGGACGAAGCGAACGCGGCGCAGGTGCGCGAAGCCAACGCAATGACGCTCGCCACCGCCGATGCCAACGGCAAACCGTCGGCTCGCACGGTACTGCTCAAAGGCTTTGATCAATCCGGCTTCGTGTTCTTCACCAACTACGAAAGCCGCAAGGGCGGCGAGCTCACCGCCAACGCGCGCGCTGCGCTACTTTTTTTCTGGCCTGAACTCGAGCGCCAGGTTCGTATCGACGGCATCGTCGAACGCACGAGCGCGCAAGAATCGGACGAATACTTCCGCAGCCGTCCGCTCGCGAGCCGCATCGGGGCATGGGCTTCACCGCAAAGTCAACCGATCCCCGGCAAGACATGGCTGATGGCGCGTGTCGCAGAAATGGCCATGCGGCACGCCACGGCGCCAAGCCGGCCGCCGTACTGGGGCGGTTATCGCGTCGCCCCCCATGCCATCGAATTCTGGCAAGGAAGGCCCTCACGGCTTCACGATCGACTGCTTTACTCGAGGCCAAGCGCATCGGCTGGCACGGCGTGGACGCGAGCCCGGCTAGCGCCCTGAGTAGGTACCGCGTCTTCGCCGCTCACCTTTCACGTTCCGCTGCGGTTTCTGCGGCTATCATCCGCGCACCAGAGCATGACGCCGGGGGAGCATCGATGGCTGAGCAACAGATCTCGATCATCATCGTCGAGGATGAGCCGGAGTTTCGGCGACGCTTTGTGCAGATCGTGGAGAACGAGCCCAGCATGAAGCTCGTCGGCGCGGCATCGAATAAGCGCGAGGCGCAGGCGATCATCGATCGCGAATCGTTCGAAGTGATGCTGATCGATCTCGGTTTGCCTGATGGAAGCGGCATCGAGCTTATCCGCCAAGTGAGCCAGAAAAAACCTGACGTCGACATCATGGTAGTCACCGTGTTCGGTGACGAGCAGCACGTCGTGTCTTCAATCGAAGCCGGTGCCACCGGCTACATCCTGAAAGACTCAGCGCCCGCCGACGTTATTTCGTGCATTCGCTTGCTGCGAGCGGGGGGATCGCCGGTAAGCCCGGTCGTCGCACGTAGCGTATTGCGAGCGATCCGTAACCGGATGAGCACGACGGCGCCTGCACGCCTTCCGGGCACCGAGCAAAATCCGCTGTCGGCCCGCGAAACCGAAATCCTTCAGCTGCTGGCCAAGGGCATGAGCTTCAACGAGATCGGCGATATTCTCGGCATATCGCCGCACACAGTGACCGCACACATCAAGAAGATCTACCGCAAGCTTGCCGTTCATTCTCGCGGCGAAGCCGTGTACGAAGCAACTCAGATGGGATTGCTAAAAAACTAGTGCCGGAGCGCTTCCGCGCCGGCAACTCGGCCGGCATGCTGCAGTTTTTCGCTCGCACCCTGGCGGTATTTTTAGCAATTTTTTTCGCTGCACCACTCACGGCCGTTGCCGCCGACGAAACGATCAAGATCGATCGCATCGAGTGGGTTTCCGGTTCGCGCGGCGCATTTCCGGCACCAGACTCGTTGTGGCAATCGCACGCGTTGCCGTTGCGCTGGTCATCCGGCAGCGGCACTCGGCAAGGCGTCTGGATCCGGTTGATGTTCAACACGCCCGAGATTCCGACCGACGGGTGGAGCATGTTGCTCAACCGACTGCCCACCGGCGGCACGATTTACCTGAACGGCAAGATGGTTGCCGATCTTCCCCTCGACTCCGAACGGCGTCACATTCGCTGGCGTCGGCCGCATCTGATCAATCTGCCTGCGGGCTTTATGCAAAGCGCCAACGATGTTCTGATCTACACGTCGTATGGCGTAGGCGTGCACGGGATCGGGCCGATCGACATCGGTCCGACTGCCGAACTGCAGCCGCGCTACGGTAACCAATTCTTTGTCAGTCACACGCTGCGCTGGATTTCGCTGTTGCTAACCGTGCTGCTTGCGACAGGATTCGCTGCGCTGTGGTTTCGAAGACGTTCGGAGAACCTGTTCGGTCTGCTGGCTCTGATGTCGGCATTCTGGGCGCTGCGCTCTCTGGATCTTGTTTTCGAGTCAATGCCAGCCGACGCCCGCTTCTGGATACGTTTCGCGTTCTATCTGGGCACGGCGGTATTCACTGCAGTTGCCACTATCACGATGTGGCGGCAGGGGGGCCGCCACCGCGCGCGAGCCGAACTCGGGCTGATCGTCCTCGCAGCAATGGGTCCCGGTTTGTATTTGCTCGCGGGCGATACGTTCGACATGACTGCGGGCGCGCCGTGGCAAGCCGTGATGTTGGCGGCGCTGGCCACCGGCGTGCTGACACTCGCCGGACACGCGTTGTTCACGCCATCGTTAATGCTGAAAGGTATCGTGGCAGCGCTGGTGCTCGCGCTCGGCGCCGCGATTCACGATTACCTCGTATACACAGGCGTGCTGCCGTTTGCCAGTCCGGAGCTGCTGAACATCGCGACGCCGGTGCTTCTGATCGCACTCGGCGCGACGCTGATCGACCGCTTTGTGCGCTCGCTGGCTGATGTCGAGAAGACAAACACCGAGCTCGAGACAAGGATTCACGAGCGCGAACAGCTGCTGAAGCGCAACTTCGATCGCTTGCGAGAAAGCGAGCGGCTAAAGGCGAGCGCGCAAGAGCGCCAACGCATCATGCAGGACATGCATGACGGTCTCGGATCTCAACTGCTGTCATCGCTGATGCTGGTCGAACGAGGCGCGATGTCCAACGAACAGGTGGCCCAGATTCTGCGCGAATCGATCGACGATATGCGATTGGCGATTGACGCGCTCGCTGCCGAGGATTCGGATTTGCTGGCCGCGTTGGGCAACATGCGTTTTCGCATGGAGCCTCGGCTCAGAGCGGTGGGAATGGATTTGCAATGGGATGCCCGTAATCTGCCCGAAGATGTCGATCTCGATCCCAACTCGGTACTGCCAGTGCTGCGCATCACGCAGGAAGCGCTGACCAATGCGATCAAGCACTCTCGCGCTCGAATGGTGCGAGTGACACTGGCGATCGATCACGAAGGCGATGCACAGTGGTTGACGATCCGCGTCACCGACAACGGCCGTGGGTTGGCGGCAGGCAACGGCACGGGACGCGGCATGCTGAACATGCGTAACCGCGCTCAGCGGATCGGTGCGTTCTTGAAGTTCGAATCAGTCCCCGGGGCTGGAACGATGATTCTGGTGCGGCTGCCGCTGAATACGACCCCTGGCCCGACGACCCGTGCAATGCAACTATCGCTCGATACCGAAGCGGTAATGGAAAAGGTCCGTCAGGGCGATGTTGGCGCACGCGAGCAGCAGGCATCCAGCGCGCCATGACGATCGGCGTGTAAGGCAGCGTCGGGCAATTCCTCAGACCCATGGCCTCAAAATCCGCGGCCATGCCGCCGCAGGCCGAGACCGAGCCGTTGTTTGACGATGCCGAAGAGGATCTCTTCGGCGAGCCGACGATGTCCCGTGCCGGCGTGGGCGTTGACGCCGCACACTTCGACGAATCATTAACGCGGCTTGGTCGTCTGTTGCCGCGCAGCGTCCATCTGGGCACTTCGTCGTGGTTCTTCCCGGGCTGGCGGGATCTGGTGTGGCGCGGCGATTCCGACTACACCGAGTCGCAACTTGCACGTCACGGGTTAGGCGCATATGCGCAACACCCGCTGTTTCGCTGCGTCGGCATCGATCGCACGTTCTATCAGCCACTGCCGGTTGCGGAATACATGCGTTACGCGGATCAGGTACCGAGCGGCTTTCGCTTCGTGATCAAGGCGCCCGCGATGATTTCGGATGCAGCGATGCGCGGCAGGCGCGGCGAGCCGATAGAAGCCAATCCGCTATTTCTCGACCCGTCAGCGGCGCTCGATCATTTTGTGCAGCCCGCGATAGATGGACTCGGCGAGCGCGCCGGACCGCTGCTGTTTCAACTTTCGCCACTGCCCAGCGAGATGAAGCACGCCGACAGCGTGATTGCGATCATCGAGAACATCGGCGCACTGTTGGATGCGCTGCCGACGCGCCTCGGTGATATCGCGCCCGTTTATGCAGTCGAGCTGCGTGATCCCGAGTTATTGACGCCGCGCTTTGTTCGAACACTGCGCGAACGCGGCGCTCGCCTGTGCCTAGCACTGCACCCGCGCATGCCGGTCGCGGCGCGTCAGAGCGCGGCACTGCGCGCGATGGACGCAGTAGAGGAAGAAGGCGATGACTGGCGGCTTAAGGGACCCCTTGTCGTGCGGTGGACCCTGGCGGCCGGATTGCGATACGAAGAAGCCCGCGCGCGCTACGCTCCTTTCGATCGACTGCTGGACCCTGACATTCCAACGCGCGGAACGCTCGCACACCTGATCCACGTTGCGATCAAGAGCAATCAGCCGAGCTACGTCATTGCGAATAACAAAGCGGAAGGAAGTGCTCCGCTGACGCTGATCGAGCTTGCAAAGGCCGTGGTTCGCTAAAGGTCACAGCGAGTGGCGCCCGCCCGCACTATCGATCCCAAGATAACGCACGCCCTGTGCGTCGAGGAACGCCAAGGCGTCATCAACCGGTTTCAGCATGGCCACCGTGGCGCACGCACCCGCCGCAATCGCGAGCGGTGCGACCACCGACACCGAGCGCCAGTGATTAACCGGCCATCCGGTACGCGGATCGAGCAGATGAGAATACCGTCGACCTTCGTGTACGAAATAACGCTCGTAATCGCCGGAGGTAGCCATCGCTCCGCGCGGCACGTTCAGGTGCGCAACCGTCGCACCCGGCTCACCACGCGGGTCCTGCACGGCGACACGCCAAGGCTGACCATCGGCATGCGGCCCGATCACACGCACATCACCCCCCAGATTGACGAGCCCATGTTCTCCGCCAAGGTCTACGACGATGGCCGCCGCGCGATCAGCCGCATACTCCTTGCCGATTCCGCCGAAGTCGATCTCCATATTCGCGCACAGACGCAGCGACGGTGAATTCCATTCGATCTTCGACCAACCGACTTGCTGCAGCAACTCGTCGAGCGCGGCCTGCGAGGGCACGCGCCCCGTCTTGAAATCCCAGGCGCGCCTCAACACTCCGCTGGTTAGGTCGAACGCACCCTCACTTTGAGCATGCAGCAGATCGGCGAATTCGAGCAGCCCGGCGGTTTCAGCATCTACGTTCAGCGGCGCACCCCCCGCAGCGCGATTGATCGCGGTGGTGACGCTGTCATCGCGATAGCGCGAATACTTCGCCTCAATCCGACGCACTTCGCCGATCGCGGCGTCCGACCAATGTCGCGCGGTGGCTTCATCCGGCGCGTAGACGCGCACTTCGCAGTGCGACGCCATCGCGCGGAAGGGAAATGAGTACGAAGTAAGTTGCACGCGCAGCCAGTTGAGCTGCGCGATGCTAACTCGTGATCAGAACTTCTTGCTGACGCCTACCTGATAAAGCTGCGCCTTGAAGTCCTGCAGTCCGGGGCTGCCGTCGCCGCCGATACGCCAGTCGCCGCGCTGCTCGTAGTACTCAGCTCGTCCGTCGACCGTCCAGCCGCCCGGGAACGATTTGGCGAGCTTCAGGCCCGGCGTAATTCCGCCGAATGCCGATAGACGCTGGTCGCTGGTGTAAAACCCGTTCGGATTGAGCGCGTACCCGGGTGGGAAAGGTGCTCCGAGTGTCGCGTCGTAAACCGGGTCATAGTAGAAGAACGCAGCGCTTTGCGTGGTGTAACGAAGGCTCGGCGTCAAGGTGAAGCCGTGCGGAAGCTCCTGCGCCCACTCGATCGTTCCGGTGTGAGCGTTGATCTCCCAGTCGTCGTGGTAATAGCGGTATGACGTCCGCAGTGCAGCCTTCAGGCCGTCAAAGTAATGATTCCAACGGATCAACGCGGCAAGCTGGTTGCGGTTATCGGGCCGCTGATCGACACCGTAGATCGCCTTGTAGGGGTCGGTCAGATAGCCGCTTTGGCGCGCGTAATACAGATTGATCTGTCCGGTGTCGTTGCGGCTCAATACCTGCGTGATGCCAACGATGCCATCCAGCGTATTTTTTGTGCGTGTGAACGCGGGCCCATCCTGTGGGAAGACTTCGTCCGAGGAATAGCCAAAGCCGATGGTGAACGTCGTGTTCTGGTCA
>DATEOP010000096.1:0-3685 GCA_035274065.1 Burkholderiaceae bacterium | reverse complement strand
AATTTCAGCATTGACTGCGTCGGTTACCTGCATCGTCAGACGCAATGCTTTGCTGTATTCGCGTTGCTCGTAGGCAGCTTTGATGTTCTCCGAAGCATCCATCGCGAGTCCAAAGCCGCTGAGGTTTGCCGGAGAGCCATGAAGGCCTTCTTCCAAACCAGGCATCCGGTTGGCGAAATGCTTGGAGAGAAACGGTGCGATGCGGCTGGCGATGTTGACGTACTTACCAATCAAGTCGCTGTTGACGCGCACCAGAAAATCGTCAGGATTGAACTCAATATCCTCGACGTGGCCGTTGAGCTTCGCTGCCACGTAGTAGCGAAACCATTCGGGGTTCATTCCAAGTTTCAGATAGCGCAGCGGATCGATGCCGGTGCCGCGGCTTTTGCTCATCTTTTCGCCGCTGACGGTGATAAATCCGTGCACGTAAATGTTGTCCGGAACCCTGCGGCCCGAAAATTTCAGCATCGCGGGCCAGAACAGTGTGTGGAAGTAAATAATGTCCTTGCCGATAAAGTGAATCTGCTCGACATCATCGGAGGCGATGAACTGATCGAACGTACGCGGCTCGCCTTTCGCACGCGCCTTGCCTTGGTCAAAATACGCCTTCAGCGACGCGAGATAGCCGATCGGTGCGTCTAGCCAGACATAGAAGTATTTGCCTGGAGCGTCCGGAATCGGAATGCCGAAGTACGGCGCATCGCGCGAGATGTCCCAGTCCGCGAGACCCTTGCCCCCGGACCCGAGCCACTCCTGCGTCTTGGCGTACACCTCGGGCTGAAGACGTGGCTGGCCGTCACGGTTACTTTGCTCGGTCCATGCTCGCAGAAAGTCGATGCAGCGCTGGTCAGACAATCTGAAGAAGAAATGTTCTGATGATTTAAGTTCGGGCCGCGCGCCAGTCAGCACTGAATACGCGTCGATCAGATCGGTCGGCGCATAGGTCGAGCCGCAGACCTCGCAGTTGTCGCCGTACTGGTCCTTGGCGCCGCACACCGGACACGTGCCCTTGATGTATCGATCCGGCAGGAACATGCCTTTGACCGGGTCGTAGAACTGGTCGATCGTGCGCTTCGCGATCAGTCCGTTCGCGTCCAGCGCCTTGTAAATCGACTGCGAAAGTTCGACATTTTCCGGCGAATCGGTGGTGTGCCAGTGGTCGAACGCGATGTTGAAGCCATCCAGGTACTGCTGACGCGCGGCGCGCACCTCTTCGGTAAACACGCGCGGCGTCTTGCCGGCCTTTTCTGCCGCAATCATGCTCGGCACGCCATGGGCATCCTCGGCGCACACGAAGTGCACGTTGTGGCCTCGCATCTTCTGGAATCGCACCCAAATATCGGCCTGGGTGTATTCCATGATGTGCCCGATATGCGGCGGCCCGTTGCCGTAGGGCAATGCGGTGGTGACGAATAGATTGCGCCTCATCGAGCGCGGCATTGTAAGTGTCGCGCTCGCCGGACCGTTGCTTGCTCGGAGCGTGCTCAAGAAGCAAGTCTTTCCCGCCGGTATCCTGCAGTTTCAGACCAGGAGTCAGATATGGCGACATCATCAAGGCGACCACGCCACAGCCTCGAGCGCGAGATCATCATTGCCGTCATCGTTCTTTATCTGATGATCACCGGAGTGATGGTGACCGTGCATTACATCCAGCCTTTAGGGCAGGAAACGGTGACCTCATCGAGATCGCCCTCACATACCGAGCGTAGTGCTCAACCGCCTGCCGCAAGATGAGTTGTCGCGTATTGCTGTCGGCGTCAGGACTTGGAGGGCATCGATGATCCATAGCGTTGTCAGACTCTCCGGGCAACTCTCAACCATCGACGGATTGCCTCCGGCTGAACACGATGCCGAGGTGCTTTGGCTTGAAGCCAACGCCCCGACGGCAGCAGAAGCCGCGGCATTGCGCGAGCGCTTCGGGATCGGAACTCACCCGCAGGGTGGCAACGTCTTGGAAGAAGGGGAGTTTCTATATCTTCGATCGCAGCTGATCGCGTTGGGCGCAAATGGCGAGCCTTCCTTTGCGAGTGTCACATTCGTGCTCGGAGACCGCATCGTTGCCACGCTCACAAACGATCCCGACTTCAGACCCTTCGGAACTGTCTTGCAGCGCTGCAAGCGCCGGCCGAGCAACACAGAGAGTCCCAAGGCTCTGTTACGGTTGCTTTTGCAAACCGCGAACGACCGCGCCGCGGATGTCATCGACTATGTCGCCGACACACTGGTTCAGACCACCGGCCAGATTTCGGAGATCTCTGATGGCTACGACGAAAGAGGACGCGAGCTGGGGGTCAGTGATCTGAGTGCAGCGATGCGTGGATTGAACGACACCGAGGAGCTGATCTTGCGGTGCGTGGAGGCGCAGCTGACGTTGGAGCGCTCGATCCGCTATCTGAGTGACGAGGTCGACAATCGCACCGAGCAGGACTTGCAGGTACTCGTTAACGAGCTGGCGGGTGATGTTGCAGGGACCAAGGAACATGCGAAGTTTCAGCACGAGCGGGTGCGGTATCTGCAAACAGCGGTCACCAACATTCTTAACATCAAGCAGAACGAGATCATCAAAGTATTTACGATCGTCACAGCCGTGTTCCTGCCTCCCACTCTGATCGGAACGCTGTACGGAATGAACTTCGCCGTTATGCCGGAGCTGTCCTGGGAGCACGGGTTCATTTACTCGATGTGCCTGACGCTGGGCGCCGCACTCCTTCCGCTTTGGTACATCAAGCGCCGCGGCTGGCTGCGTTGAGCACCGGAGCGTGCATACTTCACAGACTATGAGCCTGACAGTTGAACAAGCGCAAGCAGCGCTGCAGAAGGTCGTCGATCCGAACACCGGCAAGGATCTGATGAGTTCGCGCTCGGCGCGCAACGTTCGCGTTGATGGTGGCAACGTCAGCGTCGATGTCGAGCTCGGCTATCCGGCAGCAAGTCAGATCGAGCCGATGCGACGTTTGGTCATCGATGCGCTAAAAGCCGCAGGTGCCGCGAACATCAGTGCCAATGTGACGATGAAGATCGTTGCGCACACCGTGCAGCGCGGGCTGAAGGTGATGCCCAACATCAAGAACATCGTAGCGGTGGCCTCCGGAAAGGGCGGCGTCGGAAAGAGCACCGTTGCGGCCAACCTCGCGCTGGCGCTTGCTGCCGAAGGCGCTAAGGTCGGTGTGCTCGACGCCGATATCTACGGCCCGAGTCAGCCGACGATGCTCGGCATCAGCGGCCGCCCGACGACCGTCGACAACCGCACGCTGGAGCCGATGGAAAACCACGGTCTGCAGATGAGTTCGATCGGTTTGTTGATCGACCCCGATCAACCGATGGTATGGCGTGGGCCGATGGTCACGCAGGCACTGCAGCAGCTGCTGACGCAAACCAACTGGCGCGATCTTGATTATCTTGTCGTTGACATGCCGCCGGGCACGGGCGATATCCAGCTGACGCTCGCGCAGCAAGTACCCGTCACGGGCGTGGTCATCGTTACTACGCCGCAGGACATCGCGCTGATGGATGCAAAAAAAGGATTGAAGATGTTTGAGAAGGTCGGCGTGCCGATTCTCGGCATCGTCGAAAACATGGCGGTGCACGTGTGCAGCAACTGTGGCCATGCCGAACATATCTTTGGCTCCGAGGGCGGGCAGAAAATGGCCACTGAATACGGTGTCGATTTTCTCGGCAGCCTGCC